>WQST01000261.1 GCA_009787745.1 Lachnospiraceae bacterium | reverse complement strand
TCTTCCTCGGTTCCTTTGACCATGGGAATCAGAATACGGAAAACGGTTCCGCGGCCATATTCACTCTCAATACTGATGCTGCCGCCCATCATTTCGACGAAAGATTTGCTGATCGTAAGCCCTAAGCCCGTTCCGACGACACCGCGGTTTTTGTGTATATCAACTTGCATGAAAGCGTTAAAAAGATTAGCGATATCTTCTTCACGGATACCGATGCCCGTATCAATAACTTCAAATAATAGTTGCGATTCCTCAGTCGTTACTCTTAATTTTACATACCCCTTGTGGGTAAATTTGATCGCGTTATTGATGATATTGGTCAAAACTTGTAATAATCTAATATCGTCGCCGAATAAAATCTTCGGCAGATGAGGTTCGCTTTCGACATAGAAATCAATATTTTTATTTTTTGCGGCATATGAAAAGATCGCTTTTATATGTTTTAATAAAGCGTGGAAATGATAATTGACCGGAAGCAGTTTTGACTTTCCCGCTTCGATTTTGGACATATCAAGGATATCATTAATGATGGCTAAAAGTGACTTGGCGGACATTTTGATATCATTAATATAGTCTAGCTGTTTATCGTTAAGCGGCTCAAGCAGCATCAGTTCGGTCATGCCCAAAATGATATTCATCGGCGTTCTGATTTCGTGCGACATACTTGATAAGAAATCACTTTTGCCCTGATTCGCTTTCTGCGCTTCGGTAAGCGCTTCTTCCAGCCGCCATGCCGTATCTTGCAATGATGTTATATCCTGCGCGAATTCGATATAACCTGTGGTAATCCCGTCCATATCTTTAAGGATTTCGGTAATGGCTTGGTATGTCCGTTCATTATGCTTGAAATATGTTTTCTTCTTCCCGCGCTTCGCGCGCTCGATACCGCAATCTTCCGAACCGCAGATATCGGCGTTAAAGGTACTACATTGCTTACCGATTAAATCTTTCATTCTGGTATCTAAGATATCTTCAATGGCTTTGTTAACGAAAATCCGGTTTTTATCGGCGTCGGTTACGGTAATAAGCGAAGGGATTGCATCAAGGATTGATTCATAGAAATGCGCCAATTCTTCGATTCGGTGTTTCTCGGCGGAGATAATGTTGTTTTGGTTTTCAATTTCGGTCATCATTTGCTTATGTAAACGTAAATCGCGGACATAGGCGGCGATGGCGATATCATTACTATAATTGACCCGTACCAGCGTTATTTCCGCCGGAATAGGCGTTCCGTCAGGGCATTGATGAGTCCACTCAAAGACATGCTTGCCTTCATCTAAAGCTTTAAGCAGATAGGCGACACTTTTTTCTGATGATAAAACCCCGTCGGATTGATAAAGCGGCGATAACTCGGCAATGCGGTTGATAAAATCAAGTTCGTCTTTTAAGCCGAAGAGCTTAACGGTTTCCTGATTACAATCAAATAATTTAAGGTTGCGATCCCAAATCATCGCCCCTAACGGAGCGGCGTCCAATAAGCTTTTTGCCCGCTTTTTTTCTTCATCCGAGTGGTGCTTAGCGTGATGCATAAATGTTAGAATACCGCAAAGCATCAAAGTAAACATAAAAGCGGTAAACGACAAGACAATAAACATGGTGTTGATATCCCGATAGAAATCATCATAAGGAGAAGCGACATAAAGATACCAGCCGTTGAATAATTTGCGGCCGAACATAACCGAGTCAACGCCTGTCACAGAATTATACCGATAAGCGCTTATGCTGTCATTACTACGCATTAAAACGGCTTTTTCCGGCTGGATATCATCCAGCTTCATCCCAAAGACAGAAGGTTCGGGATGGATAATGAAATTCATGTTTGAATCAAGTAAAACACCGTATCCATTGTCAAGAAGTTTTAAGTTGACGACATAATTACCGATAGAAGTCAGATAAAAGTCAAAAGCAAGTACCCCGAAGGGATTATCATTTGCATCAATTAAAACCTTGGAAATCGAGATGACCCATTCCCCCGTGCGCATATCGACGTAGGGGTCACAATAGAATAATTCCCCGTAATTCTCATAAGCCCCGATATACCAAGGCCGCGATTTAGGGTCATAATCAAGAGGGATATCCCAATCAAGCCCATACATGAACTCGTCGCCGATCAGCCCGTATATGAATAAATAATCCTGATACCTTTTATCGGTAGCGTAAAGACGTGCGTTCCATTTCACAAGTTCGTCATTTATATTTTCGGCATTAGGATTGGCCCCATACATATCCTGAATAAAATAAACCATATCTTCAAAAGTATACTGATAACCTTCAAGATACGATTCAAGCGTATCGGCGGAGATAATGACGACATCGTCGCCATAGGTGGCGAGATATTTATTAACCAGATTCCCGGCATAATAATCGCCAATCATAACCATCAAAAGGAATGCAAAAAAAACCAGTAAATACTGGCTTATTAACCCTCTGCCGATATGTAAACGCTTCAATTTATTAATCATAGCATTAACCAAAAAAGAGACCCTTCGCTTCGCTCAAGACGACAAAAGGCTTACGAAATGATATTGCTGACGAATAGTGACAATCTATATTTTTTTGCGTAAATGGTTAGCAAGGGCACTGTTTAAAACTGATAATTCGAGCGGTTTGCGGATATAATGATTGGCTCCGCGTTCAAGCATTTCAGCTTCCATGCGGTCATTAGTTTCGGCAGTCAAAAAGATAACGGGAATTTTATTGATTTTCAGATTCGAACGAATCCCCATGAGAACTTGATAGCCGGTCATATCAGGCATTTCATAATCAAGAAAAACCAGATCGGCATCGGCGTTTTCTAAATAGGACAGCCCATCTTTTCCGTTTGTAAATGTTATGATATCGTATTTTCCTTTTAGCCACGTAGATAATGTTTCGCAAACAAATATGCTATCATCGATAGCAACGATGTGAGGTTTATTTGAATTTTCCAAATCACACACTCCTTTACAAAAGTAGTAATTGCTGTCGCCGCAAACGGGCGGCATTTTTTTATTCCATAATTTAGTATAATACTTACATCAAAATTTTGCAATACTTTGTTGAAAACTGATAATAATCATGCTATAATCTATTTGGCTCACAGTAATGAATTATTGCGCTAATGAGGGAGATAGACAATGAAGAAAATTATTACTAATGATCATACGAAGTGTGTGGGGTGTAATCGCTGTATCAAGGTGTGTCCGATTGATGGAGCCAATAAGGTAGAAATACATAACGGAAATATTAACGTCAGTGTTAATAATGAGCGTTGTATCTCGTGCGGATCTTGTATTTATGCATGTCATCATAAAGTAAGGGGCTATAACGATGATGCGGAAGAATTTATTAGTGATCTGAAAAGAGGCGTATCGATATCGATCATGGCGGCTC
>WQST01000260.1 GCA_009787745.1 Lachnospiraceae bacterium | reverse complement strand
TTTAAGGATATGGCGCTGTCGATTTTGCCCCACTTAATGCAAGCGGCGGCGAAGAAGAATGATTTAACCGAAGAAATCGTTATTTTAACCGCCACATCAGGCGATACAGGAAAAGCCGCCCTAGCGGGTTTCGCTGACGTACCGAACTTTAAGATTATCGTTTTTTATCCCAAAGATGGTGTCAGCAAAATACAAGAAAGCCAAATGGTAACGCAAACAGGCGAAAATACGCATGTTGTTGCTATTAACGGCAATTTTGATGATGCTCAAACGGGGGTTAAGAATATCTTCAACGACCCGATGATGAAAGCTGAACTTAAAAGTAAAGGATATGTTTTTTCATCGGCCAATTCGATAAATATCGGCAGATTAGTTCCGCAAATAGCGTATTATGTCTATGCCTACGCGAGAATGCTTGCCGCCGAAGAGATAAGTGAAGGGGAAAAGATAAATTTCGTCGTCCCGACAGGTAATTTCGGAAATATTTTGGCGGCTTATTATGCTAAGGAAATGGGGCTTCCGATTGACAAACTGATTTGTGCATCGAATGAAAATAAAGTGCTGTTTGATTTCTTTTCATCGGGGAATTATAACAGGAACCGTGATTTCATCCTGACTTCATCGCCGTCGATGGATATTTTGATTTCCAGCAATTTGGAACGTTTGATATATCATATCGCGGATAATGACCCGATGAAATGCAAAGAACTGATGTCGGCGCTTTATAGTGAAGGAAGTTATGCCATAACCGCGAAAATGCGAGAGTACTTAGTTGATTTTTGCGGTGGTTTTGCGACAGAAAACCGGACCAAGGAATCTATTAAGAGGGTCTTTGATGAGACAGGGTATGTCATGGATCCGCATACAGCGGTAGCTGAATTTGTTTATCAAGCATACTTTAAAGAAAGCTTTGATAAGAAAGCGATTATTGTCTCTACTGCCAGTCCGTATAAATTTTTGCGCAGTGTAATGATGAGCATTGACATGGCGATGGCTTCGGGCGATGAATTTGAATTGATTGATAGATTTAGGGAAATATCAGGGGTGGCGGTTCCTAAAGCGATTGAAGAGATTAAAACGGCAGCAATCCGCCATAAAACAGTTTGTAATGTCGATGAAATGCCGCAAATCGTAAAAGAATTTTTGAAATAATTAATATAGGGGTAGTATACTTATGAAACAGATTTTGATGGTTGATGATGTAACGACGAACATTAAATGTGCGACCGAAGTTTTAAAGGATCATTATCAGTTAATCACGGCAAAAACAGGACAAGGGGCGCTTGAAATCCTGGAAAATGCGCGCCCTGATTTGATTTTACTTGATGTTAATTTACCTGATATGGATGGTTTCGAGTTGATGGAAGCGTTTCAGAATAATGATGAAATTGCAGATATCCCTGTTGTTTTTTTGACCGCAGAAACCGATACGATGAGCGAAGCTAAAGGTATGCGCTTAGGTGCAATGGATTATATCAAAAAGCCATTTGGCCCTGAGATTTTGCTGACCCGGATTAATAAAATCTTGAAATATGACGATAAAAAAAAGAGTACTGACGTAGCGATAACTCGCGACAGCCTGTCAACGCTTTGGAATCGCAGTAGTCTGGAAAAATATATTGAGATTGATGAAGATGAAAAAGGTGTCTTTTTGTTACTTGATATAGATAATTTCAAGCAAGTAAACGACAACTTCGGGCATCTGATGGGTGATGATGTTTTAGTATCTTTTGCGAACATTTTGCAGGAACATGCAGGACACGGAAATAGGGTTTGCCGTATCGGCGGAGATGAGTTCGTCGTATACCTAAGCAACCTTCATATAAAAAATAAAATTCGTGAAATGGCACGAAATCTAGTAGCGGCGGTTGAATATGAAGTTAATAAGCTTATTGATTTTGAAAATGAATTGCAGATTTCGATATCAATCGGCATTTCGCTGAAACCCGAAGACGGTAATGAGTTTAGCGAGCTTTATAGTAATGCCGACAAAGCGCTTTATTTCATTAAACAAAATGGGAAAAGAGGTTTTCATTTCTTCCGGGAAGCCGATGTAAACGGCCAAAAATTACGTAAAGATAATAAGCAAATTGATTTAATCCAATTAAAGCGTCTGATTCAGGAAACAGAAACAGGAGGCGGGGCTTATAAAGTTGAGTATAGCGGTTATAAGCGTGTATTCCGTTTTGTTTCACGTTTTGTTGAAAGAAGCGGGCAAAATGCGCAAATGGTGCTGTTTACAGTTTCGCGTATCGAAGGATTGGCGGAAGATCATCAAACTCCTATCAGGCTTGAATGGACGATGATGAAGCTGGAAAATATCGTCAGTAAATCACTTCGCCACGGTGATATTGAGTGTCGCTTAAGCGAATGCCAGTATATTGTTATTTTGATGGATGTTACGGATGAGAACGGTAAGTATGTCGTGGAACGAATTTTGGAAAAATGCCGTAAAATGATTGATAATGATGAGTTTAAAATAAGTTATGATATGGAGACGATTAATGTGGTTGATGATTGATTTGTTCATATTATTTTGCGTGAAGCGAAGGTTCTCTTTATAATTGACGAGATTCTTCGCTTCACACAGAATGACACCGTAGAAACATTTTAAAAGTGCCGCCGTCATGCGGCACTTTTACCTTTCTGTCATGCGGACATAATGCTTTTCTTCGCCGACGGGTTTATATGCAGGACGGATCATTTTACTGTTGTTTGATAATTCTTCGAGACGATGAGCGCACCATCCTGATATACGGGCGATGGCGAAAAGCGGAGCATAAAGCTCTGACGGCAAGCCCAGCATACTGTAGGCAAAACCTGAATAGAAGTCAACATTAGAACTGACTCCTTTATACATTTTTCTTTCTTCGCCGATTAGAATCGGACCCAATCGTTCAACCGTTTCGTATAAATCATATTCATCTTTAAGGCCTTTTTCAATTGAAAGGTCGGCGACATATGAGCGGAAAATTTCGGCTCGGGGGTCAGATTTAGAATAAATGGCATGACCGACACCATATATTAAGCCGAGTTTATCAAAAGCATCTTTATTAAGGATTCTTCTTAAATAATTTTTTAATTCATCTTCATCTTTCCAATCTTTAACCTCTTTTTTCAGATCTTCAAACATCTGCACAACTTTAATATTAGCACCGCCATGACGCGGACCTTTGAGGGAGCCAATCGCGGCGGCGATAACAGAATAAGTATCGGCCAAAGTAGAAGTGATAACATGGGTCGTAAAAGTCGAATTATTTCCGCCGCCATGCTCCATATGCAAGACAAGAGCAATATCTAATAATTTCGCTTCGGAAGCGGTATATTTACTGTTCGGGCGAATCAAATGGAGGATATTCTCAGCTGTCGATAAGTTCGGCTCGGGGNGGTGGATA
>WQST01000259.1 GCA_009787745.1 Lachnospiraceae bacterium | reverse complement strand
CGGGATGAGGAAGAGCAGATAGAGGAGCAGGATAATCAAATCGGCAAAGTTTTGGATGTTACTATTGATGATGAGTATAGCGGTGAAGAAGCAGAAGCATCGACCGACGCACCGGAAAATAATGAAGCGGAAGAGCAGGAGCAAAGTAACGAATCAAACGGCACAGTAGGACGGTTTTCCCGACGGTCGTCGGATTAATGCGGTTATCTTTACTTTTATATTTGAAAGCGGCGATGATACAAATGCCAAAGCTTTCCTTCATCATCTTCTAAAGCGGCAATATGTTCATAAAGATCTAATGTCCAGTACTCTGGATCGGGAGTACTGTCAAGGCCTGTAGGTAAAATTACAAATTCATATTTCCCGTATTTTACGGAATCCCGCCGACTGTTGCGTATTTCAGGCATTACATCATGGCTTATATTAAGATCGGTAAAATAGGGTTCATCAGGGATTATTCCCGAGGCTGTATAGAATCCATAATCTAATCCAAATGCCTGTAGCAATGTCGGACTATCGTCTACGGCATATGTCTTTATTAATTCTGCCATTCTTATTTGAACGGGTTCGGAACGGTGTAAAAACATATCGCTTTTATACAATCCATTTAACAGGATAATTGCGAAGAAGATAACAGTAACAGCTGTTATTTTTACTATGCCTTTGATTTCGAAGTGGGGAAAAAGTTTCTCAAATGCTACGCCGGTTGTAATAATTAACAAAGGAATAAAAACGAAAAGCGGAATATGCGTGTACGTATAAACATCGCCCAAATAAATCGAAAAGAACAAAAATATTAGCGATAAGCTGTAGCCGACGGAAAACCATTTATTAATAAACCGCATGGCGAAAACTACCCCAATAATAACAATAATAACAAAAGCAAGATGGAGCAGTGATAGATTAGCATTAGAAAAAGTAGCCGACAGCTTCGTGATAAAAGAAGTTCCTTCGGGCATGAGATATTTTGAGCTTAATAAGAAGTAAATATCAATAAAATTCCGCAAACTCTTATTTATCAGTGCGTAAATCAAATATGGCGCTATTATCATAAGTGTCCCGCAAAGGAAATAAAGAATCGAACGGAATAAAAAAATCCATTCCTTATCAATCAACATCTTGATGAATATTACTGACAAAAATCCTAAGAAAAACGTCGATAAGTTGAATTTCATCATGAATACAGCCGCAAAAAGCATTCCCAACAAGATAATATGGCGGTTAGAAAAAACCTCCGCTTTGACAAAATAAAGCGTAAAATAATAAAGCGCAATTGTCAGAATACATAGTGTAAATTCTTCGATACTGCCGCCTGAATTAAGAAAAGAAGATCTTCTGAATATAAGTAACGGTACAGAGGAAAGGATTCCGATGAAAAGGCAGAGATCATCATTTTTGATGAATAAAAGCGCCATTCTATACACATGAATCATTGAAAGCGCTAAGAAAAGCGATAACAGGACGTATACCCCTGTATGCCCTGTACTATCGATAAACCATGCCAGCCCATATATTAAGTGGATGACGGGGCCCTTATTGTCAATAAGGTCAACCATATGTATGCGCCCGTTAAACAAGCCTTTTCCTATTGTAAAGTGAATGTTTACATCATCCCATTGGTTAAATGTATAGAGTGGTGAACTTGTTGTGGCAAATAGCATTATCGCAAAAGAGAATATAAAAAAGTAAATGATGGTTCTAAGTTCTTTGGGGTTATTATCGGTGATGTTTTTCATACTTCCGTCCTTCGCCAAATCATCGGGCGAGCGGTATTAGCCGCCGCCCAAAATGAGATGGAGAAATCAAGAAAACGAGGTGTAAGTATGTTTCCACACTTAACACCTCGTAAACATTTAAAGGTCAGATAATCCGTGATTCATTTTCCTTGTCAATGAAAAGCATTTCCATTATAATGAGAGTGTATCACGGATATATCCGTATTGTGTGGTAGCTATTCTACCATACCTTGCCTGATGGGGTTGCCGCCCCATCAGGTGGTACACCGAACTTACTTGAATTTCTCTATTTTGTATTTTAGCACTCAAATTTTAGTTATGCAAGTAAAAATTTTCTTAATTTATATTTAAACCTTTATTAAGCGGTTAATAGTTTATAGAAAGCCTCCATGTTCAATTTTGAAAATGAACTGAAAAATCTCCCCTTGAATCCCGGGGTTTATATTATGCATGACGACCGAGATGCGATAATTTATGTTGGCAAAGCCAAGAACCTAAGAAATCGTGTCCGGTCTTATTTTCGCGGTAATCTAAACCGCGGACCGCAAATCGAAAAGATGGTTACTTTAATCAGCCGCTTCGAAGTTATCATTACTGATTCCGAACTGGAAGCTTTGGTTTTGGAAAACAATCTCATTAAGGAATACTCCCCTCGCTATAACACCCTCTTAAAGGATGATAAGACATATCCCTATATCAAAGTCACGGTAGCAGAAGATTACCCCCGTGTATTTTTTTCGCGGGAAATGAAAAAAGACCGCTCGCGTTATTTCGGCCCTTATGCCGGCGCACAAGCGGTTAGGGAAATTATTGAACTGATTAACAAACTCTACCAACTTCGCAGTTGCAACCGCAGTCTGCCCCGTGAAATCGGCAGCGGGCGCGCATGTCTTAATTTTCACATTAAGCAATGCTGTGCGCCATGTCAAGGGACTGTTACGAAAGAAGAATATGCCCATTTTATCCGCAATGCCATTGATTTTCTGAACGGTAGTTATCAAGTAACACTTAAAGAGCTAAAGCAAAAAATGACAGAAGCGTCAGAAAATATGGAATTTGAAGAAGCGATCCGTTGCCGTGATCTATATCAAAGTGTCGAAAAAGTTGCGCTTCGCCAAAAAGTTACTGATTCTGACGGCGAAGATAAAGATGTTATTGCGCTGGCGACAGATGAAAATGATGCCGTCGTCCAGGTTTTCTTCATTCGTAACGGTAAGTTAATCGGGCGTGAGCATTTTTATATGGAACATACCGCCGAAATTCCCGCACCGCAAATATTGCTTGATTTCATTAAGCAATTCTATGCGGGAACCCCTTATATCCCCCGTGAATTAATGCTTCCTTACGAAATCGAAGATATTGAAATCCTCGAAAAATGGCTTAGTAATAAGCGCGGAAACCGCACATACATTAAAATCCCCAAAATCGGCGATAAAGAAAAAATGGTCGAATTAGCCGCCAAGAATGCCGCTCTCGTTCTTAGTCAGGATAAAGAGAAAATCAGGCGTGAGGAAGGTAGAACCATCGGTGCGGTAAAAGAAATTGCATCATGGCTTAATTTATCTCATATAAACCGCATGGAAGCTTTTGATATTTCTAATATCAGCGGTTTTGCGAATGTCGGCTCGATGGTCGTTTATGAAAAAGGAAAGCCGAAGCGCAGTG
>WQST01000258.1 GCA_009787745.1 Lachnospiraceae bacterium | reverse complement strand
GGAAGCGAGAATTGCGGCGTTTTGAATTTTGCCAGTGCGAAAAATCCGGGCGGGGGTTTTCTTAATGGCTCGCTTGCTCAAGAAGAAGCGCTTGCTATAAGTAGCGATTTATATAATTCTCAATTACAAGCGCAAGCATTTTACGACATAAACAAGGGATGCAAAACATCGCTATATACACACAACATGATTTATTCGCGTAATGTTACTTTTATCCGTGATGGTAATATGAAGCTCATGGAATCCCCCATATCGGCGAATATATTGACTTCCCCTGCTGTAAATGCCGGAGCATATTACAATAACGAAAACGGTAAAGAATCTATAGTTTTAGCGGTAATGGAAGAGCGGATAAGATATATTCTCAATGTTTTGCCGCTAAGAATGACCGTACTATAATATTAGGTGCTTATGGTTGCGGTGTTTTCAAAAACGAAGCTTCCAATGTCGCAGGGGCATTTTATAAATTATTGAAAGACGAAAAATTGGAGCAGCATTTTGAAAAAATTATATTTGCTGTGTATGACCAAAGCGAACATCAATTAAATTTGTTCAACAATATTTTCGCATAATAACATTAACTAGCTTAAAAAAGGCAGGATAAAATGAACGTTGCCGCTCACAATCTCGATTCTTTAAGAAAACTGGTTCGTGATTTACAATCAGAAAATAAAGAACTAAAAGTACTTCTTAATAAAGCAAAAATTCCTTACGCAAAAAGTGAGGTATTTTTAAATAATCCCGATAAAGCCGAAGAATATGATGAAGACCAGGGTGCTAGAATAAATCATCGCTTTATTAATACCGAAGACGTAAAGAAATTTTTCTCAAGGTTCTGGGGTAGAGAGGACGTGTTCGCTAAGAGAGCAAGGAACGGAAGATATTATCCGCAATGCGAAAACCGTTGGGAAACGATATGCCCAATTAAAAGAGAAGAAGCCAAATCTTGCACTGATGCTTGCTCACACAAGAACTTTAAGAAACTGAAAGAGAAAATAATTCTAACCCACTTACTTGGATATAGCGAAGAAGCAACCGATGTAATCGGCGTATACCCGCTTCTTCCCGACGGAACATGTCGCTTTCTGGTTTTTGACTTTGATAATCATGAAGAAGGAGCGGAAAAGAGTGACTTTGCAAATAATGACGAAATCTGGCACGATGAGGTTGATGCTCTTAGATTAATCTGTAGACAAAATGATATTGATGCTTTGGTAGAGCGTTCGCGTTCCGGTCTTGGTGCTCATGTGTGGATATTTTTTCTAAGGCCGGTTAAAGCGCAAATAGCCAGGAAATTCGGTTTGCTACTTTTAGAAAAAGGTGCGGCATCCATAAACCTTAAATCCTTTCGCTTTTATGACCGGATGTTTCCTGCCCAAGACGAAGCCAAATCAATCGGAAACCTAATTGCCTTACCATTGCAGGGTCAGGCGCTAAAAAACGGCAATAGTGCTTTTGTCGATGATAATTGGAATGCCTATCNCGAGCAATGGGAAAAGTTGTTTAACACAACAAGATTATTACCGAAAAATGTCGAAGAATACATTGAGAAATGGCAAACGGAATTACCGATTTACCATGATAAAGATCGCCCTAAGCCCTGGAAGCGTAAGGATTGCTTTATAGCATCTGATGTCGAGGGGAAATTACATATCGTACTCGCTGATGGGGTGTACATTGATGCTCTCAACCTAAAACCACGTCTCCAAAACCAACTTCGCTGTCTGTCAACGATTGACAATCCCAAGTATTATGAAAATAAGCGGATGGGTTTTTCAAATTATTATATTTTCAGTACTATTTATAAAGGAGCGGATGTTGATGGTTATATAAGAATACCGCGCGGACTTTTTGAGAAAGTAGTCAGTGAATGTGAAAAAGCGGGAATTTTGTATCATGTTGATGACCAGCGGGAAAAGGGAATTCCACTTCGCATATCGTTCACCGGTGATTTGCAGATGAAACAAGATTTAGCGGCACAGCGATTACTGGCTTATGATAATGGAGTTTTAAGTGCGGCTACTGCTTTTGGTAAGACGGTAGTATGTAGCTATTTGATTGCAGAGAGAAAAGTAAGTACCCTCATTTTACTGGAAAACACGACTCTGATAAAGCAATGGGAAGAAGAACTTAACAAATTCCTTATTATTGATGAAAAGCCACCGGAATATGAAACACCAAAAGGGAAGGTAAAGAGGCGAACAAGTGTAATAGGCACTCTCCAAGGAGGCAGGGACACATTAACCGGTATAGTTGATATCGCCATGATTGGGTCGCTTTATAAAAAAGGGGCATTCCATCAGAAAATCAATTCATATGGCATGGTCATCATGGACGAATGCCATCATGCGGCAGCTTTTACCGCGCAAGAGGTTTTATCTAAAGTAAACGCCAGGTATGTATATGGGGTATCGGCAACAATAAAACGGAGCGACAAGCTGGAACCAATTTGCCATATGCTATTGGGACCGGTACGGCATACATATACGGCGAAGGAACGCACTGAAGAACAGGGAATTGCGCATTTTGTAATTCCGCGTTATACGAGGGTTATTAATACCAGCGGTAATAATGATATCTACAAAGCTTACTCCGTGGTGAGTAGCAGTACAGTTAGAAATGAACTTATTATAGAAGACATCAGGAATAGTATTAGTCAGGGAAGAACACCGGTAATCCTTACGAAATTTAAGGAACATGCTAAGTTGATTTATGAAAGTATTATAAAAGATGCAGATTATGTTTTCGTTTTATATGGCGATAACAAAGCAAACGAAAATGAAGCAATAAGGAAACAGCTTTACGAAGTACCGGATAGTAAGTCGTTAATCCTTATTGCTACCGGGCAGATGATTGGCGAGGGATTTAATTTTCCAAGACTCGATACTTTGATGTTAACGGAACCGATTTCCGGTTCGGGGAGGCTTGAGCAATATGTTGGGCGGCTCAGCCGTTTGTATGAAGGGAAGAAGGATGTAATCGTTTATGATTATGTTGATTTGAATTTTTCCAAATTTGAAAATATGTTTAATAAACGTTTGCGGACATACAAGAAAATCGGATTCCATGTGGTAAAGGATATCACGATGGATAAGCAGGAGATAAATGCGATATTTGATGCCGGAAATTACGGAATCGCTTTTGAACAGGATTTAATTGAAGCCGAAAAGGAGATTGTGATATCAAGCCCTAAATTAACACAGAACAAAATTAATCGTTTTATTCATATCATGAAAGCAAGGCAAGAAGCCGGATTAAGAATAACTGTTATAACACGGAATCCAGAGGATAATGCCTATGATAGTGCGGCATTTTTTCACGCATTAATAGAGCAATTGAACGATGTCGGTATAAAGGTTATAACTTCCGATGATGAACCGCCAAGTTTCGCTGTGCTTGATGAGT
>WQST01000257.1 GCA_009787745.1 Lachnospiraceae bacterium | reverse complement strand
GGGACGGTAACGAACTCTTGCTTTCGGATATCCTCGGAACGGAAGAGGATGTTATCTACAAAGATATTGAAAACGAAGTTGAACGCAAGCTTTTATTAAAAGCGATCCGCAGGCTGTCCGAGCGTGAGCAAACGATTATTAATCTGCGCTTCGGTCTCGGCACTCCCGACGGCAATGAAATGACCCAAAAGGAAGTAGCTCAACTACTCGGGATTTCCCAATCCTATATTTCAAGGCTTGAAAAAAAGATTATGAAGCGTTTGAAAAAGGAGCTGATGAAGGAGGGGTGAATAAGCGGAGAAACCGATATGTCATTCTGAGCCGAAGGCGAAAAATCTCAATTAAGCATAAGAACCTTCGCTTACGCTCAGGATGACATATTGGCTAAAGCCGCCCTTTCCCGATTTCCACGAGGACGATATCAGGTCCGATTTTGACAATGTCGCGCCATGGAATGACGGTTTCTGGCTCGGAATGAAAAAGAAAAGAATTGAACATACTTCTGTTACCCACGATGATAGCCTTAATATGCCCGCTGCAATCATCAAATTCTAAATCACAAATCCGCCCCATACATTTGCAATCCTTTATATTTATCACATCTTTACATTTCAAATCAGAAAAAGTCATCGCTGCCTCCCTTAAGTTTTATGTTCTTTATTTATGTATATTTTTCCCACCTTTGGTAAATGATTAAAATATTAAAGTTTATCCGAAAGGCATGGAAAAAATATGGCGCAGGGAAAAGTTGAAATTTGTGTGGTTAATAGCGAAGTTGCCATTAAACGTCAAATTTTCAACTTATGCCGTCCCGATGAAAGCTCAATGTCGAAATGGTTAGGGAGGAACAGTGGCAATGACGAGGAAACAGGCATTACATAAGGCTTTGGCGGTCGTAACCGACGAAGGGGTGATATCTAAAATAAATGGGATAATCATAACGATTTTAATAAACGGCGGGCAGATGGGAGCAATCCGATACTAAGGAAACGCAAAGGAAGTGTGGCGTTATCGGTTTATCGCATAGCGACCTGGGTGAGTAGGAACCTAATAGTCAAGTACACAATAAAATCATCATAATCCCAAAATTCTCCTGCTTTTTCAGATTCTATCGCTTCATCAAGCAAATAGTAGAGCTGATATTTGCTACAAAATTTTTCAAAGGTTTCAATTACTAATCGCCATGCAAATTTCATTCTTGACTAACAGTTGCATTGCGGAGCTATTCAATGTATAATTTGCTTATTAGCAAATCCCATAGGAGATAAATCAATATGTCAAGTAAGCAAATATTAATCAATGAACTCGACACAATGCCGCCGAACATCATTGATGAACTGTGCCGCTATGCTTTGTATCTTAAGCAACAGATAAGCAGTGAATCCCAAAAGCGAATTAAGAAAACATCAAGGAAAGCGTTAGCAGGTTGTATGAAGGGCTTGGTTTGGATAGCAGATGATTTTGATGCGCCATTAGAAGATTTTAAGGAGTATATGTAATGAAGTATATACTTGATACTCATACAATCTTATGGTACTGCGAAAATCCCGATAAATTAAGCGACTCAGTTAAGAAAATAATTTATGATGACAATTTGCAAATATTTGTTAGTATAGCTTCGCTTTGGGAATTTTCTATCAAATTTAGTATTGGTAAACTCAAATTTGAGGGTGGATTATCGCGTTTATGTGAACTAATCATGCAAGTGGATTTTATGATACTACCAATTACGCAGAATCATCTAGCTACCGTGATTAATCTTCCATTTATTCACCGTGATCCTTTTGACCGATTATTAATTGCCGCCGCTATTGAAGAGAATATGACGATCTTAACGATAGACGATAATATATCTCAATATGATGTGATATCTGTATGGTGATTCTTTTATTCAACATATCATGTTATTATTTCTTTAAAGATTCATTGAAATCATTTTATTAAATAATTGAATTAGGGGAGCTATTTGCTCATCGGTTGAGCGATTAAGTTTTCTCATGGTTTTGTACAACCCTTTATATTACCTTTCTTTTTTATGCTTTCCGGTGACTGCTCCATTAGTTTAAAAGCGCGTTCAACTTGCCGATTAAAATCTTTTTTTGATATTCATCATATTTTAGCAAACACGTGACAAAGGTTTTACGTCATTGACTTAATCATTCTGTAGAGCAATCTTTGACATTGTATCACCGCTAATTGAACGACAAAATAGAACGCATTTTTATTGGATTTAGGTTTAAACGAATTTATTTCATATATTGCATATGTATATTTTTCCCACCTTTGGTAAATGATTAAAATATTAAAGTTTATCCGAAAGGCATGGAAAAAATATGGCGCAGGGAAAAGTTGAAATTTGTGGGGTTAATACAGCGAAGTTGCCTTTGCTTAAGGCGGCGGAAAAAGAAGCCCTATTCTCCCGAATTGAAGAGGGGGATTTGGAAGCAAGAAAAACATATATAGAAGGAAATTTGCGCCTCGTCCTCAGTGTGATAAAACGCTTTTCATCAAGCAATGAAAATGTTGACGACCTTTTCCAAATTGGTTGTATCGGCTTAATAAAGGCAATCGATAATTTTGATTCCACATTAAACGTCAAATTTTCAACTTATGCCGTCCCGATGATAATAGGTGAAATCCGCCGTTTCTTACGTGATAATAACGCGATTAGGGTCAGCCGTTCGTTAAAAGATACGGCATATAAAGCTATTTATGCAAAAGAAAGTATGGTTAAGCGAAATTTAAGGGAACCGACGATCACCGAAATCGCCGAAGAAATCGGCATTTCGAAAGAAGATATCGTCTATGCATTAGATGCCATCCAAAACCCGATGAGTCTCTACGAGCCGATTTTTACCGACGGCGGCGATACGCTTTATGTAATGGATCAAATCAGTGACAAAAAAAATAAAGAAGAAACATGGGTTGAGCATTTATCTTTAAGCGAAGCGATGAAGCATTTGGGTGAGCGGGAAAATGAAATTATTGACTTACGCTTCTTTCAGGGAAAGACGCAAATGGAAGTCGCCGATATCGTCGGTATTTCACAAGCGCAAGTATCGCGATTGGAAAAAAATGCTTTGCGGGTGATGAAGAATTATCTGACGGCATAATTGGCGGCATCAAAAATCCCCGCCAACTGCCCGTGCAACACCTTAAGCTTTTCCATAAAAATCGGAAAATTATTGTGAATGTAATCAAGATCAGGTTCTTCTTCTTTGGCGGCTAACTCTAACAAAAGTGCCGTATCGGAAAGTTCCATCGCGCCGATTGTTGAAAGCATAGATTTAACGGCATGAACGGCAATCCCGAAATTCGAAATTTTGTTTTCCCGCAAAAGTTCGTCCGTTTTACGGCATTCCGGAAGCAGATTCCGAATGAAAATTTCGACCGTACTTTGATAAAT
>WQST01000256.1 GCA_009787745.1 Lachnospiraceae bacterium | reverse complement strand
AAAAATCCCGCGTCATTTTCCAAGGAGCCGAGGGAGCTTACTCACAAGCCGCGATGGAAGAGTACTTTGGGACGCGGATTGAAAGCTTTAATGTCGGAACTTTTGAAGAAGCGATGCAGCTTGTTTCTGATAATAAAGCTGATTATGCGGTGCTTCCGCTTGAAAACTCCATCGCCGGGGTTGTGACGGAAGTTTATGATTTGCTGGCTGAATATGATAATTTCATTGTCGCCGAGCAGGAGATATTGATTGAACATTGCCTTTTAGGCATACCGGGCAGCAGGGTAGAAGAGATAAATACCATATATTCTCACCCGATGAGCCTTTTGCAGTCGTCAGGCTTTCTGAATGAACATCCTGAGTGGCAGAAGATAGCCTGCGAAAACAATGCCTTTGCCGCGCGGAAGGTAAAAGAACTAAATGATTCGAAAAGTGCCGCTATTGCGGGGGCTAAGGCGGCGGCAGTTTACGGCTTGGAAGTTATTAAAGAAAATATCAGTCGGTCCGCCTTGAATACGACCAGATTTATTATTATTTCGGGGCGGAAAGATTATCGCATGACCGCCGATAAAATCAGCATTTGCTTTGAAGTCCCCCATCAAAGCGGTTCGCTTTATCATATGTTGTCGCATTTCATCTTTAATAACCTTAATATGAATCGGATTGAAAGCCGTCCGATTCCTGACCGTGACTGGGAGTACCGCTTTTTCGTTGATTTCACGGGGAATCTAACTGACGCCGCTGTCATAAATGCCCTCCACGGTCTTTCCTTAGAAGCCGTGAACCTGAAAATACTGGGTAATTATTAGTGTGCCTTACGCTAAAGGAATTTATTAATCATGCCAATCAAAACATACGCCGCTATTGACGTCGGTTCATACGAAATAGCGATGAAAATTTATGAGATTTCCCCGAAAAACGGAATCAGGGAAATTGATCATGTCCGTCGGAGTATTGACATCGGTACAGGAACTTACACGACGGGGAAGCTAAATTACGAACGTGTCGATGAATTATGCCGAATATTAAGTGATTTTCGTACCTTTATGGATGGTTACAAGGTGGTCGGCTATGGCGCGTATGCCACCAGTGCCTTCCGTGAAGCCGAGAACGCCACGATTATTTTAGATTTGATCAAAACACGCACGGGGGTTTTGATAAAGGTCTTAAGTAATTCCGAACAAAGGTTTTTTCACTATAAGGGGATTGCCTGGAAGGAAGAAGCTTTCGCCGGGGCGATTAAATCAGGCGCCGCAGTCGTCGATATCGGCGGCGGCAGTATTCAAATATCACTTTTTGAAAAGGATATTCTGGTCTCGACGCAAAACCTGCGCTTAGGTGTACTCAGATTGCGGGAGCATCTAACCCACCTTGATATTATCCCCGTCAACTATGACTCAATCCTGAATGAATTAATTGATTCACAGCTGTCAGTTTATAAAAAACTTTATTTACGCGATTTGACCATTGAAAATGCGATTGTTGTGGATGATTATATTTCTGATGTCTTTAACCGAAAGAAGAAATGCGCCGATAAAGGATATACAAGTAAACAGATTCTTAAGGAACTGCTGGACGCGATAAACACCACCCCCCATAGCGAACTTTCGAAAGTTCTCGGCGTTCCTGAGCAAGACATTATCTTAATCAAAATTTCCGGTACTTTATTACTGAGAATTATGAATATCATGAATTCTGAGTTAATTTGGACTCCCGGAACGACTTTGTGCGACGGTGTTGCGTATGACTATGCTGAAAGAGAGAAATTGATTATTTCCCACCATGATTTTGAGCAGGATATTATCACATGCGCCCGCAATATCAGTAAGCGTTACCGCGGTTCGAAGCGGCGCGGCGATACGATGGAGGCGATTTGTTTAGCCATTTTTGATAGTCTCAAAAAAGTTCATGGAATGGGGAAACGTGAGCGCCTTTTACTCCGGTTATCCGCCCTTCTCCATGACTGCGGCAAGTATATCAGTATGGTTTATTTGTCAGAATGTTCATATCGCATTATTATGGCGACAGAGATTATCGGTCTTTCTCAGGACGAGCGCATTATTATCGCGAATGTTGTTAAGTATAACCATCAGGATTTTGAGTATTTCGACAGTTCCATTATGAAGCAGGATTTCGATCAGGAATCATATTTAAAAATTGCGAAGCTAACCGCCATTTTCCGCGTCGCCAATGGTTTGGATCGTGGTTACAAGCAGAAATTCCGCGATATTAAAGCAAGTTTAAAGAATAATGAATTGGTTATCACAGTCGATACCGATAAAGATATTACTTTGGAAAAAGGGCTTTTTGAGTATAGTTCTCATTTTTTTGAAGAGGTTTTTAATTTAAGGCCGGTGATTAAGAAAAAAAGAGTAGTAAGCAAACCATGATAATTCCTGACAGAAAGGATAACGATATGGATTTTTCTCATCCTTCTAATTATAGCAATAGAGAATTAAGCTGGCTTTCATTTAACAGCCGCGTTTTGGGTGAAGCGCTTGACCGCTCCAACCCTCTGTTTGAGCGCCTGAAATTTTTAAGCATTACAGCATCGAACTTAGACGAGTTCTTCATTGTTCGCGTCGCGACGCTCAAAGAAATGGTTGAAGCGGGGCTTAAGCGTAACGATATTGCAGGATTAAGCCCTGCGGCGCAGCTTAAGGAAATTAACCGCGCCACCCACGATTTGGTTAAGCAGCAGTATAATACCTATAATCGCTCGCTTTTACCTCAGCTTAGAAAAAATGGCTTGAATGTCATTGAAAGGCATGAAGACCTAAATCCTATTCAAGCTGATTATGCAGACCGCTTTTTTATGGAAAATGTTTATCCTGTCCTAACCCCGATGGCTGTTGATTCTTCCCGCCCCTTTCCTTTAGTTCGCAGTAAATCATGCAATATCGGCGCGCTGATCAAAGCCAAAGATAAAAGCGGCGAACCTGAGTTTGCAACCGTTCAGGTACCCAGTGTTTTAGAACGGATTGTCGTTATTCCGAAAAATGAAGTAACGACTGTTATTTTATTAGAAGAAATTATCGAGCGGAATATTGACAAGCTATTTTTGAATTATGATATCATTTGCGCCCAACATTTTCGGATTATGCGTAATGCCGATCTCAATATTGAGGAAGATGAAACGGAAGATTTGCTTAAGGAAATAGAAAAACAGCTTAAGATGCGGCAATGGGGTGAAGCGATTCGCCTGGAAGTTGAAGCGGGTATTGATGAACGCTTACTAAAAATTATCAGTGATGAACTTTCATTGCTTCATGAAGATATTTTCTTCGTAGATGGTCCGCTTGATTTGACTTTTCTGATGAAAATGTATAATTTGCCGGGGTTTAATCATTTAAAAGAAAAAGCATATCCGAAACCTGCCCCTGTCCCGGGATTTACTGCGGGGAATGA
>WQST01000255.1 GCA_009787745.1 Lachnospiraceae bacterium | reverse complement strand
ACCTGCTACGCCTGAAACAGACACAGCATTAACAGATGATTTAGCAACGCCTTGCGGGCTGGCTGAACCAAATGCTGTTAATGATAAACCTACTACCATTACCACAGTTAACAGTAATGCATATAACTTTCTCATGATATTCGTCCTCCTTTCATAATATTAGCCTTCTGTGCAAAACACATGAGCCTATATCAATATGTTCCGCGCTACCGCTTCACATAATTAATATCAATCAATTTAGACATTCCGATAAAACACATTAATAATCAAATCATATAAATCTTCATCCGATACATGGAACTCATCGTAAGTATCGGTCATTTCGCTAATTCCTTGTACCGAGAAGATGTTTTCATCGGCCAGGCTGCATCCCAAAACGGCAGTGCTCAGGTAAGCTATTTGATCTGCGGTAATACTGCTTGAGAGGTATCCGGCGGTCTTTCTGTATAATTGGAACGGAAAGGTTATATTTTCTTTGGTCTTTTCTTTAACACGACCAAAATACCCTGTTAAATACTGCTTCTGTCTTGCCACCCTTAATTCATTGGAGAAATGGACATCCGTATCACGGTATTGAACATATACCAACGCTTCATCACCCAGCAGTGTCACTGTGTTCCCTAGCACTAAATTCGGGAACATGAAGCTCATATCTTCGATAACAACCACCTCGACACCGTCTACCGCGTCGTTCATCATCGTGATTGCCGTCATTTCCAGAGCGGCATAGCCATGAATCGGAATACCGTAGAATAAATTGGAAACAACTTCTTCCATCAAACGGCCGCTTACATCAAGTCCGTCGCCGTATGCATATTGTAAGGCTATTTGCCCGTATTCTTCACCGAGATAGAATCCGTTCGTGTCGAAAATCTTCAAATTGACCATTGTATCACGGGAGATATTGATTAGTTTTACGACCTTTTCTTCCTGATCAATTATCCCTAAGATAAGCATATCAGCTTGCCCGGCTTCGCCCGGCGTTTTCGCTTCACCGATTCCGGTTTTCGAGTCAATCCCCATGATGAGAAACGTTAGAAGCTGATCGTTATATTCATAAACCTGACCTTTATATGAAATCTGGTCGCCCTTTAAGATTGAGTTATCACCCGATGCCAGCGCTTCTTTAAAGGCACTGATGTCGGGTTCGTTCAAAGCATAATTTTCCAGCCGCGTTTTGCCATAGTTCTGATATAGCCGAAAGCTTATTAAAACACAACACACCGTCAGTAAAAATGCCCCTGCTACAACGATATAATAGGGTACCTTGCGCAGTTTCTTCGGCTTCCCTGTATTTACTTCGATAATTCTCTCATCAGTCATATATTTCAAACTATTGCTTCAACACTGCCTGTACCAGCATCCGGTTCTCCGGTTTACCTGAGATACATGTAGCTAATGTTATGATTTTATCATCTTTCGTGACGGATATGGTCTTGTCAATATTCGCGCCCATTTCACGTGTGTCAAAAATGGATTTGAGATACCTCTCGAAAACATCTTCCTTCGCAAAGTCAAAACTATACATGATATGACGGTCGTCATAGTAGTACGCCGCGAAAATCTCATATGTTAAGGTCTTATCCGGCATATAAATAGTGATTTCTCTGTTTTTATCAAAAAAATCTTTATCACGGAATTTGTGAAGCGGCGCAAACATCGTACCGTTCTTCATATTGTGCGCATATATAACGGTATTCGGGTCTTTAAAATCTTTCTTGTTAAGGTTTTCGGTATATACACAACCGGGGTAGCCATATGAACCGTCGATATTATAATTAAGATAATAGCTGTTATCGGTTGCGTGTTGTAAAATGGGGTAATCGATTTTCGTTCCCGCTACCTTAATCCACGCATAAACATCCTTATTGACTTCCCATATCTTGTCAAAGTCGATAACTTGATTTGAGTTCGTGTTAAGCGCGGCAGTTACAGGCGGCTCAGGAGTATCGGTATTTATTTCGGTGGTTTGTGTTAATGTCGTTGTTGTGCTAATTCTGGCGGTAGATAAGATTTCCTCGATCTGCTCTTCGGACATCGCCGCTTCGGCAGGTTGGGTAAAATCTTCGATTTCTTTGACGAGAATCATATCATCTGAAATAGTTTCCAAGCTTATCTCATCGCCGAAAGCGATGTTCGGCTCTTCTTGAATATCAGGCGCGCTTATTGCCCTTGCAATGAAAAAAGCCGCGACAAGACCTATGATTCCCAATGTGAACAAACCGACATTTTTCAAGATGCGATCTTTATTATCTTTCATATGAGTTCCCTCGCTTTGTATCAATCAACAAATTCTTTAGACACCTCTCCATATTATCATCAACTTGATTATTTGTCTATATGTCAATATGTATATTTTTCGGCTTATTTTTTAGATTTTTTTGGTAATTCGATAGATTTGTCAACACATCGGCAGCACAATTCTATTGATAAGACTTTAACACATTCTACGCAATATTGCAATAAGTTTTTTATAATGACATATTTTGCATCTGCTTGTTTTGTACATTATACGGGGCTTTTGGAATATTTTGCCACAAGATATGGGATATTCATCCGCCTGTCAGGATGCGGGCGATTGTTTGGTAGTCGGCGTCAATGGGGATGGAGTGACTGCCGGTGCGAAGCTTCCGTGAATGCCCGCCATCAATGAGATATTTATTGAAATCGGACGCCGTCGATACTAACCCTGCGTTTTCTAAGCGTGTACTGACGCGAAAAGAATCATCACCGCTATTTATTTGGATGGCCACTTCTTCGCCCGTGGGGTTTGAATCGTTTATTATATCAGGTTCTGATACGATTACTTCATGTGTATCTTCTATATTATTCGCTTCTAAATTATTAGCTTCTATATCATCTGCTTCATTATCATCAATTTCTTGTCCGTCTTCAACATCGTCGCCTGTAGCGACGACAACCTCTTTCGGTAAAGGTGTCGGAGCGGGGGTTGCGCTCAGAGACGCGCTCGGTGAAGGTTGCGGCGTTTCGATAGGTTCCGCCGCGTCATTGTTATTTCTTTCGATTGGTGCTAAAACAGCATTTTCGATCATGCCGATTTTTTTCGCGCGCTCACGGATTTCATCATCGGTTAAAGCGGCGGCGGTGCCTGAATTAGATATCCCCATAATTAATGCCGTCACTAACATTCCAATTCCTAAACCGCGCATATATGATCCTAAATTCATTTCGTCCCTCTTTATACCTAATCCTCAAATAAATCTATTACTAACTTAACTTCACTAATCCCAAGCCCCAGTGAGCGGGCGATGGTCATGTTGGATTTTCCTTCTTTGTGCATTTCCAGGATAATTTCGTTACTGTTACGGTTTATATTTTCGGGACCGCCCAGATTAATATCAATGTTTTTTCTTCTTTCGACTTGGTTAATCCTGCCTGCCTGATCAATAGTGGCGGG
>WQST01000254.1 GCA_009787745.1 Lachnospiraceae bacterium | reverse complement strand
AAACGACGGGGATTTCGGCGCGGGCATAGTCCTCCTCGATTTTTTTGATTTCGTCTTTGCTCATGTCAACGGCACTAAATACGAAATCGACTTCGGCGGCGACTTTTTCGATATCGCTTACATCAAGGACGATTAGATTTTTGACTAATTCCGGCATCGGAACGGACATTTTCCAGCGCGATCCAACTGCATCTGCGTAGGTTTTCCCGGCGGAGCGCGGGGATGCGGCGATGGTGGTTACTTCGAACCAAGGATGATTTTCTAATAGCGTAACGAAGCGTTGACCGACCATCCCGGTGCCGCCTAAGATACCTGCTCGTAGTTTTTGATTGCTCATAAAGTATTCCTCTCTTATCGTAAATTTGTGTTTTGCACAAGGTATTCCGTGTATATATCTATTATTTCGTTCATCGCATCAGGTGAGGGGGCGCCGTAGGTTTGGCGTTTTCCGACACAGGCTTTCAGATTGATGAAGTCGTAGACGTCGGGTTCGAAATGCGGGCTTATTTGTTTTAACTCTTCAAGGGTAAGGTCTTCAATACTGACATCAGTGTCATTTTCCTTTGATTTATTAATACAGTATATGACCATGCGCCCGATTATTTCATGAGCGTCCCGGAAAGGGACGTTACGACCGACGAGATAGTCGGCGGCATCGGTGGCATTTGTGAATCCTGCCGTTGCACTTCTTTCCATTACCTTTTGGTTAAAGGCCGTCGTTGCAAGCATTCCGTTAAAGAGATCCAGGCAATCTTTTACGGTGTCGAAAGCGTCGAAGGCTGATTCTTTATCCTCTTGCATATCTTTATTATAGGCGAGAGGAAGCGCTTTCATCATCGTCAGCACGCTCATTAAACTGCCGTAGACACGTCCTGTTTTCCCACGAATAAGTTCAGCGATGTCGGGGTTTTTCTTCTGCGGCATAATACTTGAACCGGTAGAATAAGCGTCGTCCAATTCAATGAAACGATACTCGTCGCTGTTCCAAATAATGATTTCTTCGGCAAAGCGGCTTAGATGCATCATGATTAACGACAGCGCCGACAAAGATTCAATTATGTAATCGCGGTCGGATACCGAATCCATGCTGTTAAAGGTCGGCCCTTCGAAGCCCAGCATCGCGGCAGTATAATGGCGATCCAAGGAATAGGTCGTCCCTGCAAATGCTCCCGCACCTAAAGGACAGTAGTTAAGGCGCTTATATATATCCTTAAGGCGTTCGCCATCACGCTTAAACATTTCGAAGTAAGCACCGAAATGATGCGCGAGCGTCGTCGGCTGCGCTTTTTGAAGATGAGTAAACCCGGGCATGTATGTCGTCGTATTTTCTTTCATTATCTCTAAAAGCGTCTTCAAAAGCGTGTGTATCGCATCAGTAATATGGACGATTTCTTGTCTCGTATATAGCTTCATATCAAGGGCGACTTGATCATTGCGGCTTCGGCCTGTGTGAAGTTTCTTGCCGCTTAAGCCAATCCGCTCAATCAACTTCGCTTCGACAAAGCTGTGGATGTCCTCGTATTCATCAGTAATTAAAAGATCACCTTTTTCGATATCATCGCGGATTCCGACAAGCCCTTTAACTATTTCGTCTTTTTCCGAAACCGTGATAATCTTGCGTTTTTCGAGCATTACAACGTGAGCTATACTGCCTTCAATATCCTGACGGTATAAACGTTTATCAAATGATATCGATGCATTGAAAGAAAAAACTTGTTCTGCGGTCTCTTTGCTAAAACGCCCGCCCCATAACTGTGCCATTAGGTTCCCATCTTTCTTAATATATTAGGAGATTGCCCCTGTGTAAGCCCTTAGAAGAGCCGCCATGGGGCGACACTTTTGGGGTTTGTTAAATCTAAATTTGATTTTATCATACTTTCCTTGCTCTTTCAATCATTTTATCACCATTATATCTGAACATCATAAACTAAACTATGTCGAATATTATTTTAAATTGCCAAGATGTGAGCTTTTCATATCACAGTTTAACAGGAGAGACGATTGCTCTTTCACATATTGATTTTTTCGTAAAAGAAGGTGAATTTCTCGCGATAGTCGGTCCGTCCGGCTGCGGAAAATCAACGCTTTTATCAATTATTGCTAAGTTAATAGAGCCTGAACTTGGGGCTATCAATCTGGTGAACAAAGCCACCAAAATCGGATATATGTTACAGCATGATAATTTGCTCGAATGGCGGACGATTTACAAAAACGTCCTGCTCGGACCCGAAATAAACCGCACCCTGACATCAGAAAAAGAAGAATATGCCCTGAAATTATTAAATGACTATGGGCTTTATCGCTTCCGCAATATGAAACCTGCCGAACTTTCCGGCGGGATGAAGCAACGCGCCGCTTTGATTCGGACGATGATGATGGATCCTGAACTTTTACTTCTTGACGAACCGTTCAGCGCCCTTGATTATCAAACACGATTATTAGTTTCCGCCGATATCGGCGACATCATCAAACAGTCAAAAAAGACCGCCATTTTAGTAACGCATGATTTATCGGAAGCAATCAGTCTGGCTGACCGTATCATCGTGCTGTCGAACCGTCCTGCAACAATTAAAAAAATACTGGAAATTAAATTAACTAAACTTGAAGAAGGTCCGCTTGCCGCGCGAAATGCGCCTGAGTTTAAGGATTATTTTACACAGCTATGGAAGGAATTTTCCGAATGAGTACACATAAATATGGGACGATTTCATCACAGGCATTATTCGTGAGAAAACATAAATTAAGACATATGGGTATTACTTTGTGCCGCTTTTTGGTACTTTTCGTTTTCCTCTTTTGGTGGGAATTGGCAACACAGATGAATTGGATTGACGCTTTCTTTTTTTCAAGCCCTTCGATGGTTCTAAAATGCTTTTTAAGAATGGTTTATGATTTGAGTTTTTTCACTCATACAGGCGTAACTTTATTAGAGACTATTATAAGCTTTACTCTTGTCTTTTTGATTTGTATGGCTATGGCGACTTTATTATGGGCTTCGCCTTTATTATCGGAAATCACCGAACCATATCTGGTCATTTTGAATAGTTTACCGAAATCAGCATTAGCGCCTTTGTTCATTGTTTGGCTTGGCACCGGTCTTAAAACAATCGTCGTCGCGGGAATTTCGGTAGCAATATTCGGTTCGATTATCAGCCTTTATACGGGCTTTATGCAAGTTGACAACGAAAAATTAAAGCTAATCCGAACGCTCGGCGGCACCCAAAAAGACGCTTTCCTTAAAGTTGTTTTACCCGCTTCTATACCAATCATCCTAAGCAATATGAAGGTCAATATCGGTCTTTGTTTAGTCGGTGTCATCATCGGCGAGTTCTTGGCCGCCCGACGCGGACTTGGCTATTTGATAATTTATGGTTCACAGGTATTTCAGCTTAACTTAGTTATTACCTCAATAATTATTCTAT
>WQST01000253.1 GCA_009787745.1 Lachnospiraceae bacterium | reverse complement strand
CCCGCCGATATCTTTGCTTTTTGCGGCGATTTCGGGTGGGGGTTTGATGAAAAAATACGGGCATATCTCCCGTGATGAGTATGCGGGCCGATTTACTCATGAGGGAATCCGTGAAATGATTCGTGCTTTGCCCGGCGGTGAGCAGGGGATACCGATATTTTTCCTGACGATGGGAGCATTGGCGCGTGGTGACGGCAGATTTCCGGAGGGAGGGTCGCTGCCATTTATCGGGCGTATTGTAAAGGAATTAACTGCTCATGGCGGTGAAATTAAGTTAAAAACAAAAGCTGAGCGTATAATTATGGAAAAAGGAAAAGCTGTAGGAATTATTGCAAATGGTGAGAAAATACCCGCGGATGCGGTTATCATTGCGTCTGATACGATGAATATTGATGAATTTTTCGATGTTCCGCTTAACTCACCATGGTTTGGCAGGATGAAAAAAGAAATTGAACCAACCACTGTTACTTTTGTATCATTAGGCATTAATGCTGACCTTAAACATTACCCCGAAAGACCGCTTGTAAAACTTAAGTCGCCATTAAGAATCAATAACAATATATATAACTCTATTCTGCTTAGTAACTATGCAAGTGATCCGCATTATTCACCGAATGGTAAGTCTGTTATTACATTACAGTTACCCGGTGATACATTTGATTTTTGGCAGAAAGCTAAAGAAGAGAATCGCTATAACGAAGAGAAACAAAAGATTGCTGATGCCGTGATAGCAATATTAGAAGAAATAATGCCGGAGACGCTTGAGAAAGTCGAAGTTTGTGATGTCGCGACACCACTCACATATTATCGTTACTGCGGAAGTTGGCGCGGCTCGTGGATGAGCGCGATTAAGGCTGATCTTAATACGCAGCCGTACCCGTCTATGATAGATGGACTAAACGGCGTGTATTTGGCCGGGCAAAGATTGATGCCGCCCGGCGGTATTCCCCCCGCCGCGATGAGCGGACGAACCGCGGTACAGCATCTATGCCGTGATACGGGTACGTTGTTTGTGAGTGAGTAGAAAGATGTTGCTTAGCATTTGAAGTCAAGAAAAATATTTAAAATTATTTTCAAAACCCCTTGCAATTGACGCGATGTCATTTTATATAATCGTCTCATATAGGAGGAGGAGCGACATGTTTACAGCGATTAACAAGGTTTCTATGGATATGGGTATCTCAAGCCGTACCTTGCGGTATTGGGAAGCGGCGGGGCTTCTTACGAGCGTTAGGGATGCAGGGTCAGGATGGCGGCTTTATGATGAAGAGGCATTACAATGCATACGCATAATTGACCTACTGCGCCGCCTTGATCTGTCAACTCGTGAAATTAAGATAATTATTGACTCAAGAAGTGCTGATTCATTATGTCATATTTTACAAAAGCGGTTGACCAAAATTGAAAAAACACGTTCTGATTTAGAAACACTCAAAGCCGTAATTGCCGAAATCATTGTCGTAGTAAAAGCCGATTCGTCATTAACCTTGTCATCGTTAGAAAACATCCTGCTTCCTATCACTTTAGAGCGAAAAAAGCATATCGCAGCGAAATTAAAAGGAGGTTTTAGAGTGAAAAGCGTAAAAGACAAGTATGATGATGTTCAAATCGTCAAAATGGCACCATCACGGGCAGTAGCATACTCGTGTGTTGACACAGAACCGGAGGATAAGGCATTTTCCCCGGTAAAAGAATGGATTGAAAAAAATAAACTTGAAGGTACGATGAGGATCTTCGGTTTTAATACCGAACCCTATCCGAGTGGTAACAACCCTTACGGTTTCGGCTTTTGTGCTACAATTCCCGAAGGGATTAATATCCCGGAGCCTTTGTATGAAATGAAAATCCCGGGCGGTTTGTATGCAGTGATTCCCGGAAATACCTATGAAGGCGACCCCAGTTTCGGGTGGAAAAAAGTGCATGACTTATGCCATGATAACGAATGGGAATGGAAATACGACGAAAGCAGAATCGGGCTTGAAGAACATATCGAACGCGCTGACGGTAAGAGCGAATTCATTATTTCAATTCTGTTTCCAATCAAGAAGAAATAGCCAATACTTCATCAAATAAGAAAAAACAACAGCACCAGTATTAAAGCATCATATGGTGCTGTTTATTTTCTTACTATAAAATATTAGCATTTTCTATTTTTAGCATTTACATTACGCATAATATTTAATATAATTATGATGCTAATGAGTATAGAAAGGGTTTGCATGAAGAAACGAATTTTATCAATTATTTTATTAGGAATGGCTAGCTTTATGCTATATGGTTGTGAGATGAAAAAAAATGACACCCCCTCTGCTGATGTCACAGAAGTAGCAGATATAATTATATCGGAATCAGAATCAGAATCCGATGATACCGGCACCGCCGTGCAAACGCCGGCCGTTCCGCCCAGAGAGCGCCTTAAACGTCCGGTGCGTGATTTAGGGTTTAGCACTGCGGATACTTCTTTACCTGATCCCATTACATATCCGGCTGATTTAGCCGTTATTAATGGAAGTCTTTCACTCATGGACGATGGAGCCGTCGGGCGCTTTGAGCAAAAAGACAAAGCGGATTTACTTGAATTTATCATTGATATTACCGAAGAAGGATTCTACCTGCTGACATTTGATACTAAATCCTTTGGCGGTTATAAAGAAAATTATCTGACCATTAACGGTGAGCCGGCAGGCGCTTTAGTTAGTGATAGTGAGGAATATGCTCCGTCGTTCGTCAAACGTGTACATTTTGATGCCGGCGAAAACAGGGTTGGGATAACTGCTCATTGGGGTTGGATTGCCGTTAAATCGCTGACTGTATCCGGAGAATCAGGACTTGATGAAGATTTTTATGAAATTCCGGCTACTCTCGTAAATCCAAACGCCGACGACAATGCGCTGGGACTGATGAGTTTTCTTGTTATGCAATATGGGCTAAAATCTTTAGCCGGTCAGCAAAGTCAAGGTAACTGGAGAAGTGACCACGGTTTATTCGGAGGAGAATCACAGTTTATTTATGAGCAAACAGGGAAGCGGCCTGCGGTGATAGGCCTTGATTTTATTAATTACTCCGCTTCGGCAGTCAATAAGGGTATTTTCACAGCTGAAACAGAAGCCGCCATCGAAGCTTGGGAAAATAATGCTATTGTTACATTTGCATGGCATTGGCGTCTTCCGAAGCCCTATACCAACGAAAAAGAAAGCCACGGCGACTTTTATACCTCTGAGACGAAAAAAGGTATTTTCAAGAAGATTATGGACGGCGACGACCCCGATGGTTATCAGTTTCTGCTTGATGATATTGATATAATTGCCGTTCAGCTAAAACGCTTACAGGATGCCGGTGTTCCGGTTCTGTGGCGCCCTTTGCACGAAGCCAGCGGCGGCTGGTTTTGGTGGGGTACCGATAAAGATTCATATCTTAAATTATGGAAGTTACT
>WQST01000252.1 GCA_009787745.1 Lachnospiraceae bacterium | reverse complement strand
CGATCCGCAAACATTTTTTCATGGCTTCTTCATCAATCTTTTTTTGGTCTAATGCGAAGACCAGTTCATCAAGATCGACTACTTTTACGAATCCGTCAGGATAAACGATGACGTCTACCAATAAATCGGTCGTCGTCAGGGTATTTTCAATCGAATCATATTCGTATTCAACGATATCCGCATACCAACAAATAAAGGAATTATCTTCGCGATAAAACTTACTTAATTTTATCCCATCCTCCAAAAAGTAACAGGAAAAACCATGATGCAAATCTATTTTTGGTTTTAGGGCATTCCAAGAAGTTAAGATAAAATCGTCATTGCAAGAAAGAATAATATCATCCTTAAGCCTGATACATTCATCAGGGATGATACGGCGGCGATACAAAACAGGTTTTGCCATATGTATTTGTGCCTTTCGCTTTATAAATGACAAGATGATTTGGAGGAAATCGTCATATTATTACTAATTTACTCCTTTTAGCGTTTATTGTCAAATAACTTTGCCGAAAAGAATTAAAATCTTTAAATATTTTATTATAGACAAACAGAAAAAAAGAGTTTATAATCAAGAATAATAATAATTTCTCCACAAGGTGGGGGGTTTGATATGGGAAATCACAGAGGAGTATATCAGGCCATAGGACTGGCGGGTCAGTTTGGTTTTACGATTCTGGTTCCGGCATTACTTTGTTTCTGGGCCGGGCTTCGCTTAGACAGGTGGCTGGGCACTAATTATCTGGTTATTATATTTTTCTTTATCGGAGCGGCAGCAGGGATAATGAACATTTTCGTTTTGGCGAAGAAGATCGCCAAAGGAAAAGATGCCGATATCAATAAAGACGAAAAGAAAAACATAAACTAAAATGAAACCTGAATTTAATGATATCGACGATTTAGAAGAAATAGATTTAGTAATTGCACCGCCCGAAGAACCTGTCGTCATCTTCGGTAAAGAAATTAATGCCGTGTTATTTGAGATGATCACGGGAATTATCATCTTTGGACTTACTTGCCAGCTACTGATCGTTTGGTTTGTAGATGACCCGCTTGGGTTTAGCTTAGGTCTTTGGCTTGGCATCATCGTTTCTGTCGGTTATACCGGCCATATGTGGTGGTCGATAGAACAGTACTTATATATGGGGTTAGGAGCCCCGAGATATGCCAAGAAACATGTTATGTTTCGTTATATGGCAGTATGTGTCGTACTTATTTTAGCCGGCTTAGTAAGCGTAACTTTTTTTTTGGCGGCAGTACTTGGAATGATGGGTGTCAAAGCGGGAGCATTTATGCAACCGTTTGTTAGAAAATTGTGTAGAAGGAGTGAATAATAATGGGTTATAATTTTTTATTGTCCAGTGGCGGCGATATTGATTTTATGATTAAAGGGGTTTTTCCCTACCAATTATTTGATCAGACGGTCTGGATCACTACCACTCATATCAGCGCTTTGATTGTTATCATCGTGATGACTATTCTTTGCTTTATCGCCAATCGGGTGATGAAAAAAGCAACGGAGATTCCGGGTAATCTTCAAAGTGTCTATGAAATAATTGTCGATATGCTTGACAATTTTATTCTGAATATCATGGGAGCTAGGTATGCCCCCGCATTTCGTAATTACATAGGAACCATCTTTATTTTCATACTGCTGAGTAATACCAGCGGATTATTTGGTCTGCGGAATCCGACTGCTGATTATGGTACGACTTTAGCCTTGGGTCTGCTTACTTTTTCTATCGTTAATATCAGTGAGTTGATATATTGTAAACCGCTGGGTTATTTGAAAAACCAGCTTAAGCCGATGTCGTTTTTCTTACCGCTCAATATAATCGGTAAGTTGGCACAGCCGATTTCATTATCACTGCGTTTATTCGCTAACAACTTATCGGGTATTATTATGCTTGCAATGATTTATGTCTTGTTAAAGCCGATCGCTTATGTTTGGCCGGCGTTCTTGCATGCGTTCTTCGATATGTTCATTGGTTTCATGCAATCGTTTGTTTTCTGTATGTTATCAATGACCTATATCACCATCGCTGTTTCCAACAGCGAAGAATAAATTTGGTATCAATTTGTAAAATATAAATCATAAAATTGCGAAAGCAAAGGAGGAATGTTTCATGGAATTCAATGAATATTTTGTGTTAGGATGTTCTGCTCTTGGTGCCGCTTTAGCTGTATTTACAGCATTTGGACCCAGTCTTGGACAAGGTCAGGCAGCAGGTATGGCCGCTCAGGCAGTTAGCCGTAATCCGGGCGCCGTTGGTGATATTCGTACAACGATGCTTCTCGGTCAAGCTTTCTCCGAGACAGGCGGTCTTTACGGTCTGGTAGTTGCAATACTTCTTTTAATCGTCAAACCTTTGACATAAGTCAAGCACCGAAATGCTTTTAAGCATTACAACTCTTGCCGGGCAAGAGTTGGTGCGGTACCCCGCCTTCGTTGGGGTGGGTTACTATTTACGGCTTTGCCGTGGATAGTAGATTATGAGAGGAGGATCTACTTTGAAAGGTTTTTTACTAAGCCCGATACTGCTTAGTGCAGAAATGGAACCGAGAATTATCGGCTTTGATTTACAATTGCTTGCTGATGTCGGTTTAATGCTCATTTCTGTATTCTTCCTCTTTTTTATGGCATCGAACTTGCTATTTAACCCTGTCAGAAAAATGCTGACGGATCGCCGTGAAAAAATCAGAAGTGAGCTTGAAACAGCCGCATCCGATAAAGCCGGCGCCGAAGCCCTTAAAAAAGAGTATGAAGAGAAGCTCAAGAACGTTAATAATGAAGCTGAGGATATTTTGAGTGCGGCCAGAAAACAGGCGCTGGTTAATGAAAACCGGATTATCGCCGAAGCGCGTGAAGAAGCCGGTCGGATTATTAATCGTGCTCATGTAGAAGCTGAATTAGAATTTGAAAAAGCAGCCGATACGATCAAAACAGAAATGATTGATATTGCCGCTATGATAGCAGCTAAAGCAGTATCTAACCAAATTGATATCCGAATACAGGATACGTTAATTAGTGATACTTTAAAAGAAATGGGTAAAAGTACATGGCTAAATTAATTGCGAATACTTATGGTGATGCGTTATTCGGGCTTGCCGTGGAAGAGAATAAAACTTCAGAATATTTAGAGGAGTTTTCCGCTATCCATCAAGCGTTTTCGACCAATTCCGATTTTAACCTTTTAATGAATCATCCTAAGATTTTATCGGAAGAAAAAATCAGTGTGCTGGAAAGTGTTTTTAAAGGCCGTGTTTCGGATGAAATGACAGGTTTCCTAAAAATGCTGATTGTCAAAGATCGCTTTAGTGAGTTAGAAGCAATTTTTGATTATTTCACCGCGAAGGTCAAATCTTCTTTAGGTATTGGTGTCGCGTACGTCACTTCAGCCCAATCACTCAACGAGGTACAAAAAGCAGAAATAACGGATCGTTTGCTTTCTGTCACCGAGTACCAAAAAATGGAAATGAATTTTGCCGTCGATGAAAATATTA
>WQST01000251.1 GCA_009787745.1 Lachnospiraceae bacterium | reverse complement strand
TGCGAATCGCTGTTTTGTCAATTGGATACGCGGACGGAATACCGCGCGGTCTTTCCGGCGGGGCAGGCCATGTGATTATCAGAGGTCGTAAAGCGCCTGTTGTCGGCCGAATCTGTATGGATTCCATGTTGGTTGATGTTACCGAGATAGCGGATGTTGGTAGTGGTGACGTGGCAGTTATCATCGGCAAATCCAATGATATAAAAATAACCGCCTGTGACATTGCGGAGCAAACAGGCACAATTTCTAATGAAATTCTAAGCAGATTGGGGGCACGGTTGGAAAGGGTTGTTATATAACAATCACTTTTTCTCACTATCTCTGACGCAAGGCATCCAAAAACCGCTCGCCATATTTTTCGAACTTAAACTCACCAACCCCCGAGACAGTGAGCATTTCATCTTTGCTTTGCGGTAATTTTAAACACATATCGGTTAATGTTTTGTCAGAGAAAACGATATATGGCGGCGTTCCTTCTTCTCGGGCGATTGTAAGGCGGAGTTTTCTTAAATGTTCGAAGAGATCAGCTTGATTATAATTCAATGCTTCATTTGCTTTCGCTTTTTTACTCTTCTTAGCTTTATCAATTTTTACAGGCGCTTCTTCTTTGATTAGCTTCATTATTACGGTTTCGTCACCCTTCAATAATTCCGCTCCCTGAGCCGTTAAAGAAAGCAAACTATATTTATCATTAGTTTGTGACAAGTAACCTTCCAAAACAAGCTGATAAATAATCTGCTTAATACGAATATCGGAAACATCCTTAATCTTACCATAACACGTGTTATTATACAAGCGGTATCGCTCTAATTTTTCCTGCTTCATCCCTCGGAGAGCGGCACTGATAACATTTAAACCGTAACGCCCATTGCATTCTCTGATACATGCAATAATCACCTTCGCATACTCGCTAATATCAAGTTCTTCAAAATTAGCCTTACAATTATAGCAGTTATCACAATTATTAGCAGAGCGTTCACCGAAATAACGCAGAATATATTCGCGCAAGCAACCCTTTGTATGGCAGAAATATGTCATCTGCTTAAGCCGCTCTTCATCACGTTCCTTCAGCAAAGCACGGGTTCTGCTGTCAATATTCTCATTATTACTCAATTCGATCAAAAATTGATTAGTCCGCACATCACTTGCGGCATATAACAAAATACACTCTGCCGATTCGCCGTCCCGCCCTGCGCGCCCTGCTTCCTGATAATAACTTTCGATATTTTTCGGCATGTTGTAGTGGATTACATACCGGACATTTGATTTATCAATCCCCATCCCAAAAGCATTGGTAGCCACGATAATCGGTTTAACATCAAAAATAAAGTCGTCTTGATTTGCGGCACGTTCATCATCTGCCAGTCCGGCATGATAGCGCGTTGCCGATATGCCATATGTATTCAGGAATGAAGATAATTCTTCAACACTATTTCTGGTTGCACAATAAATAATGCCGCTTTCCGATGAATGGCTTTTAATATAGTTCAAAATCCAGTTATCTTTTTCTTTGTTTTTAAAATGCTTTACCGCGAAATATAAATTCATCCGGTCGAATCCTGTTATAGAAATTTGCGGATTCCTTAGCTTCAAAATACGTGAAATATCATGAGTTACCTCAGGGGTGGCGGTAGCGGTGAAGGCGGTGATAATCGGACGAACAGGTAATCTGTCGATAAACTTCGTGATATTAAGATAACTTGGCCTAAAATCTTGCCCCCACTGAGAAATACAGTGCGCTTCATCGACGGCAATCATAGCGATATTGGCATTTAAGGAAAAATCGATAAAGTCGTCAGTTTCTAAACGTTCAGGCGCAACATAGATGATTTTGTACCGCTCCTTGCGAGCGTAACTCATTGCCAACCTTGTTTGGTTGGCGGTCAAAGAACTATTAATAAATGCCGCATACACGCCTGCTTGATTTAAACTAAGGACCTGATCTTTCATTAATGAAATCAGCGGCGAGATAACGAGAGTAATTCCCTCAAAACAAAGCGCAGGAACTTGATAACACAGCGATTTTCCCGCTCCCGTCGGCATGATTCCGAGTGCGTCTTTCTTCGCCAAAACAGCATTTATCAATTCTTCTTGTCCCGGTTTAAAAAAATCGTAACCGAAGTACTTTTTGAGGATTTCATGTTGAATAGATGTCCGGGTCATCGAAAACTCCTTTTAATTATGAAAAGCAAAGATATGGATTGCGAGAATTAGCGATTTAGATAAAAGAATATCTTTCGACATAATTATACAGTTTTGATATGATTTATGCAAGGAAAATTTACGGCCAAATACACTTAATACGATACTCCTCAAATAGCCGCAACCACTTTTCTTCCGGCTTTTCATCCGTAACAATAATTGAAATATTATCAAGCCGCGAAATCAAAGCAAACGCCGTTTTCCCGAACTTACTCTTGTCAACAGCCAGAATCCCTTGCTCAGTACGGTTAAGCATTGTTTGCTTGTTCCGCGCATGAAGTTCGTTTGAATCCGTAATCCCATTATGAATGTCAAACCCCTTACATGAGATAATCGCCTTACTGACATGATAAGCAGACAACATCTGATCGGTCTGCGGGCCGACCAAAGCAAAAGAACCTTCCTGCGCTAATCCCCCCGTAGATAGCACCCGCCATTCTTGTGCATCAAAAAGTTCGATAATAATTTCAATCGAATTAGTGATAATCGTCAGATTACGCTTGGTTTCCTTTAGCGCCTTAGCAATAAACACAGCGGTAGAACTGGAATCAAGCATCAAACTGTCACCGTCATTGACCAATTCAGTCAACAAAGCGGCAATACGCTGTTTCCCGACGACATTGGTATTCTTCCGCACATTAAAGGGCATCTCAAGATTTATATTTTCATTCAAAATAGCGCCGCCATAACTTTTGGTGACGTACCCATCTTTTTCCAGTTTTTCCAGATCGCGGCGGATCGTTTCTTCGGAAACTTCGTAGTAATCACTTAATTCACTAACAATGACACGCTTGTCATTTTGCAATTTACCGAGTATTTCATTTCGACGTTCAATAGCTAACATAGTTTAATTATAACCAACAGTTAATGAAAGTCAAGCATGGTCTTGCGAAAAACCGAAAACAACACAAAAACAACATGATAAATGTGGAATGTATTGACAAAATCAAAAAATCATGCTATTAATATAAATAGATACAAAGTACCCCCTTAACACATACCAACATTGTTGAAAGGAATCACATGGGACTTTACCAATACGAAACCGCTGATTTTCCCAAAACATCACGCATTGACCGCCTAATCGCCGATTTGTACCGCGAAATGCCGGAAATCGAATCCGCCCGCGCCCGCCTGCTCACTGAATCATATCGGCAAACGGAAGCCGAACCGCTTATCATCCGCCGTGCGAAAGCCTTTTTACATATTATGAAAAATTTACCGATCATCATCCGCAATGATGAATTAATCGTCGGCAGCACCACAATCGCACCGCGCGGTTGCCAAACGTATCCCGAATTT
>WQST01000250.1 GCA_009787745.1 Lachnospiraceae bacterium | reverse complement strand
ATCCATGAAGCCTTTTTTAAACGCCAAGATTGCCGCCATCTTAAATGCCATTTCCGACGAATCGACGGCATGATATGAACCGTCATAGAGAACGGCTTTTACGCCTACGACAGGATATCCTGCGAGCGGTCCTTTAAGAACAGAATCAGCAAGCCCTTTATCGACCGCAGGGTAATAATTGCGCGGTACGGTTCCGCCGACGACGGTCTGTTCAAAGACATAGGCGGTCTCTAAATCGCCTGACGGCTCAAAAATCATCTTGACATGACCGTATTGTCCGTGTCCGCCTGATTGCTTTTTGTGTTTGCCTTCAACATCAGATTTCTTCCGAAGCGTTTCACGGAAAGCAACCTTCGGTGTGACTAAGTCGATATCGATTTTATATTCGTTTTTCAAACGGCTTTGGATGATTTCCAGGTGCATATCACCCATTCCGTAAAGAAGGGTTTGGCGATTTTCGGAGTCATTGACCATCTTTAGGGTTAAATCCTCACTGCCAAGTTTCTGTAGGGCTTGTGAAATTTTATCGATATCCGCTTTGTTCTTGGGGATGTAGCGTTTGTAGGTATAGGGGGTGGATATTTCCCATTTGCCGTATTTAATCGGAGCCGCTTTCGTTGATAGGCTGTCGCTTGTCTTAACATCGGTAAGTTTCGCGACGGCGCCGATATCTCCGGCATGGAGTTCTTTTACTTCAATAGGTTTATTTCCAAGTAAAACATATAGTTTTCCGCATTTTTCTTCGATTTCCGTCGATTCATTATAAATCATATCGTCGGTTTTGAGAACGCCTGAATTGACTTTTATGAGTGAATATTTACCGATGAAGGGGTCGACGATGGTTTTCCAGATATAAGCGGATTTAGCTTTGGAAAAATCATGGTTGGCGGCGAAAATTTCGTTGGTTTTCATATTGATGCCTGCCACTTCGCGTACTTCGGGGCTGGGCATGTATTTGACGATATCATCAAGAAGGGTATAAACGCCTTGGCATAAGGTGCTTGAACCCATCGTCATGGGGACGATGTTACATTCATTAATATTAGTTCTCATTGCGGCACGGATTTCATCCTCGGAGAAGGTTTCGCCGCCGAAGTAACGATCCATCATTTCTTCGCTGGTTTCCGCGACTGCTTCCATGAGTGAATCGCGATATGTCGAAAGGTTTTCCATGCTATAATCGGGGATATCGCAGGAAACTACTTCTTTGCCTTGCCATTTGTGAGCGGTTTCGCCGATAACATTGACGTAGCCCACGAATTTTTCATTTTCGCGGATTGGGAAATGAATAGGGGCTAATTTATTTCCGTAAAGTTCGGTAAGTTCACCGACGACTTTTTTGAAGGATGCATTGTCAACGTCCATGGAACTTACATAGATCATACGCGGAAGTTTGTATTTTTCGCAAAGTTCCCAAGCTTTGACGGCTCCGACCTCAACGCCTGATTTGCCATCGACAACAATGATCGCACAGCTGGCGGCGCTGACCGCTTCTTCAACTTCACCGACGAAGTCAAAATAACCCGGGGTGTCAAGCACGTTTATCTTATGTCCTTCCCATTCGATCGGTACGACTGATGTACTGATGGAGAATTGCCGTTTTTGTTCTTCCTTTCCGTAATCGCTGATGGTATTGCCTTCTGTGACTTTGCCCATCCTGGAAGTGATGCCTGCTAAATATGCCATCGCTTCGGTTAAGCTGGTCTTACCGCAACTGCCATGTCCTAACAATACGACGTTTCTAATCTTGTCCGTGGTGTAAACATGCATATCTGAGTCCTCCGATTCTCACTTAGAATTTATTAGGAATTATACCTGTAAAGAATTGTAGTGCCATAAAATCCCACTAAATTATTTTACTAAAATTGTGAGTAATATACAAGCTATTTTTTAATTTTAGTATTATTTCGTGAAATTGTTTCGTGAAACTTTAGTTTTTGAGTTGCGTGAAACAATTTTTTCGTATATGAATTTAATTATCAACATTCCTGTCAGACAGCCGAAGCTGTCAATAACGACGTCTGTGATGAGCCCCGCACGACCCGGGATAAAGAGTTGGAGGGTTTCATCGATGGCGGCCAGGAAGACGACGATTAAGAAGGATAGGGCGGCGGTTTTGATGCTCTTTTGGTTCCAAATTAGGGGGATTAGGTATAATAATAATCCGATTAAAGCATATTCGAGAAAATGTGCTGTTTTGCGGATTGCTTTTTCGAAATCTGCGAATTGATTTTCACTTAATGTAATTGTTAAGCCGAATATTCTTTCAAAGATAGTGATAACATTTTCGCTGACAGATACGCTTTGCTGTACGGAGATTTCGGCGGGTTTAGCGGAAAAATTAAGCGCATGAGCGTATACTGTGATGAGTATTATGATAATTATGACTGTTGCGGTTTGCTTTTTTTTCCTAATTTTATCAGGCATTTTCGTCCATTTCTCGTGATGCCTTTTCGATAATGCCGTAATTGTCGATGCGAGCGGCGTCCATTTCGGGCATACCGACGAAAAATGCACCGTATTCAAACGTATCTTCTTTCTTTTCAATACGGGTTATTTCTAAAAATGCATGGATGAGTTCTTTCGTCCAGATTCTTAGAAACGATTCATACACAGCACCAATTTGGAGAGCTTTATTGCACGAAAAACCAACGCCTGATTTTGATACGTCAATGATTTCAATGTTGATTTCCTCATCGTCATTTTCATCGATGCGTTGAATTACTACACTTGTATCAAGATTTAGCCTAACACCTTTTCGCCGTTCGCTCATTCTTTTCCTCCAAAATGAAAGTAGCCGTTTATTTCTGTTCATATTTTATACCGGGCGATTGCATTTGTAAAGGGTCGGGGTAAATGAGTTGTATTATTCCAAATTTTCATTCAAATATAGGCTAACACGGTTTTGAATGGTGGCAGTAACGGCTTCGACTGTTTTCGTATCGGAAAAATAGCTTTCGGATCGAAAATTATGATATCAATAATATTGCTGTATTCGTATGAGTTTTCAAGGTTCACAGACCATATAAGTTCCATAACAATAGTTCTGACATCAGAGTCATTTATACCTATTCCTATTTTAGAATAACGCATGATTCCTGCTTTGTAAAAGATAGAATATGATTCATTTTGATTTGCGATGCGGTTTCTTCCGCAATGAAATAAATTTTTTCATCTTCTGTTTCCTTATCGGAAGCGCATCCTGATAAAAAAGTTACAATACTAATCAGCATTAATAAATAAAATAATTTCCTTATTTGATAGTCCATTCTTTTCCGATAATCTAAGGGCTTTGCTTGACTTATTCAGTCAATGTATCAGCATCGCATCGCCAAAAGAAAAAAAGCGGTACTTTTCATCAATAGCTTGCTGATACGCGGCTAAGATGTTTTCGCGCCCCGCAAGGGCTGAGACCAGCATCATTAGGGTGGATTCGGGGAGATGGAAATTTGTGATAAGGGCATCGGTTATTTTGAAATTAAAGCCCGGGTAGATAAAAATATCCGTGT
>WQST01000249.1 GCA_009787745.1 Lachnospiraceae bacterium | reverse complement strand
CCCCCATTGACAAACCCGCCAGATAAATCGGTAAATTATGATTCGTATCCGTTAAGTATTTTAACCAATCAATACAATCATAGCGTTCAAGCGCGCCGAAACCGATATATTTCCCGCCGCTGTTTCCATGAGCGCGCTGCTCGACGAATAACAGATTACAACCGTTCCGATTAAGGTTCTCCGCCATTTCCGCAAAATCACACTTAAATTCACTGCGCCAACCATGAAATAAAATAATCGTCCGTACAGGCTCCTCCGCTAAAAGAAAATGCCCTGAAAGATTAACCCCGTCCCGGCTCGAATTAATGCGCAGGGTCGTAAGTTCCTGCTTCGTAATCCAATCATCCGAAAAATCGTCGGCAGGAGCTAATTGATGATATTTTTCTTTATCGAATTGGCGAAAATTAAAAGTCTTTCGCCCGATTACAATGTTCATAAAAAATTTGAGCATCAGATGACGAATCGTCAAAACTAAAAAAATAACGGTAATTAAAAGTAATATTGTTTTCATATAGTTATTATTTACTAATTTCTGAGATTTATTATTGATTTAAGCCGTATCTTTTCATATAATATAGTTTTGGATGTAATCTTTCAAATTCTAATTAGGAGTGTAAATATGAACAAGCCGAATTTCGAATGGACTAAGTGGATTCCCATTACTATCATTGCGATCGTCTTAATGATCACCTACAAGACTTTTGATAATATCTCGCAGATTACTTCGGGAATTGCACGGTTTCTGGGGATTGTTTCACCATTGCTTTATGGAATCCTTTTCGCTTACTTTTTATTTATCCCCTTTAAGAAAGTGAAAGCTTATTTCGGCAGGTCGAAGTGGAAATTCATTGCGAAGCGAAAGAAATTATTTAGTATCTTCGTGATATTCTTGTTGTTGGTGACGATTATCGTCTTTATTGTCTTGGTTATCGCGCCGATCCTTATTGCCAGTATCATGGATTTAATCAACAGTATTCCTTTTTATGTAAGAAGCATTATGGACTATATACAACTTCTCGACGACGAACCTGTGATTACGGCACTCAATATTTCCGAAAGCTTAACCGAGATGGTCGAAGGTATCACTAGTCAATTCCTCAACAGAACATTGATGGAGCAACTGACAAGAGGGGTTTTTAGTTTGGCGGGCGGTCTTTTTAATATCGTCTTGGGCATTTTCATTTGTCTTTATATTTTAACCGATTTGGAAAATATCGCGGCTTTCTTTAACCGTTTGAGTATTGCCGTAATTAAGAACGAGAAATTAAGAGGGCGCTTACATCAATATCTAAAGCAAGTAAATAAAGTAATCCTGACATTTTTAGCAAGTAAAGGGCTTGACAGTATTATTAATATGATCGCCGTGACGGTTATCCTGCGAATATTAAATGTTCCTTATCCGATTCTGTTCGGTTTCATTGCGGGCGTTTTTAATTTCATCCCCTATCTTGGTTCATTGATTGCGATGACTTTTATCAGTATGATTAATATAATTACCGCAGGCCCCGCGAAAGCCATTCAAGTCCTGATTATCCTTTTGATTTTCCAGCAATTAGACGCTAACTATATTGAGCCTAAGATTATGAACACATCACTAAAAATAAGCCCCATCCTCGTCATCGTATCGGTCATCGCCGGAGGGGCTTACTTCGGTATCGTCGGTATGTTCTTAGCTGTTCCGCTTGTGACAATTGTTAAGCAAATTCTGATTGAATATATGGATCATCATGTTAAGGAGTAGTTGACATGACTTATTCAACCAGATAGGTCAAAAGCTTCTTCGTTTCGCTTTTCATCCGCAAACGATCCAAAGCTTTAACTTCTATCTGTCTAATCCGCTCGCGCGTTACCTTATACTCGCGCCCAACCTCTTCAAGCGTCCAGACTCGTCCATCAATAAAACCGAAACGTAAACGGATAATCCGCTGTTCACGCTCCGTAAGTCCCTCTAAGATACCGTCTATCTCATCACCAAGCATCATATAATCGATGTCGGCAAAGGTTTCCTTCATGCTTTCATCGGCGACGAAATCCAAAAGCTGCGCACCTTCTTCCTTATTAATCGGGCAATCAAGTGAAGCGGCATCTTCATAAAGCTTAATAATCTCTTCCAGCTTACGAACCGTTAAACTCATCAACTTCGCCAGTTCGTCTATCTTAGGCTCCCTGCCGTGTTCAATCGTAAACTGTCTGGATGAACGGGAAATACGGTTCATCTGCTCTTTTACGTGAACAGGGATGCGAATGATCCGTGACTGGTCGGCTATCGCTCTCGTGATCGCCTGACGTATCCACCAAATCGCATAAGTGCTGAACTTGTAACCTTTGCGGTAGTCATATCGCTCCACCGCTTTCATCAGTCCGATATTGCCTTCCTGAATCAAATCGAGCAGATTCATATTCCCGCTTAAAACATAGCGTTTGGCGACACTGACGACCAAGCGCAAATTCGCATTGGTCATCTTCTCTCTGGCGCCGTCGTCGCCCTTCGCAATCCGCTTGGCAAGCTTTAGTTCTTCGTCGCTTTTCAGAAGCGGTATCGAGCCGATTTCACGCAAATACGCGCGAACCGAATCCTCTGTTGAGAGGGTCTCCAGTTCCTTAATACTGACTTTTTCCACTTCGGCGGCAATTTCTACAATTTCCGCCGCATTTTCAAATTGATCCGTTTCGAGCGAAACGCTTAAATTCATGTCATTCATAGACAGTAATCCTTTTTATTACTAATTCATCACTGTATATCGCTTGTTACAGTAACAATTATTTTACCTTATAATGCCAAATCTGTAAAATATTATACACGCACTTTTTCATAATAACATCATTTTCATAATAAAACAATTTTTATTTGTCAAAAGTTGGCGGATGTGATATATTTTGATTAAAATAGCAAAGGAATCGGTAAAATGTCGGCAAAAAATGAGCAAAATATATATACGGTCACCGTTACGGATACTGACGGGGGGCAAAAGCAGATTACGGGAATAAGGGGGATACTCCTGTCAGACCTCTTGCATTCTGACGATATCCATCTTGAAATGCCATGCGGCGGAAAAGGCGTCTGCAAAAAATGTCTGGTAAAGTCGTCAGGGATTCCGATTCTGGCATGTCAAACATATCTTAATCATGATATGTCGATCTCACTTGATCGTGAAAGTGTCTATCTTAAGGAATTATACTCCGGCGACATAAATATTTCAGCCAAATCCGCTTACTACAGCAAGTGGGGTTTAGCCGTCGATATCGGAACGACGACGATTAAAATAACTTTGGTTGGTCAAGGCGGCAATTATTCGGTGGTTTACAAAAATCCCCATGTTTATATCGGTGCTGATGTGATTTCGCGAATCGAGAAGGCTCTCGCAGGGCAAGCGGTAATGCTGACTAACTCTCTGCGGACGATTATGCGGGAAATGATACTGGAACTTTGTGATAATATGAAAATCTATGCCGATGATATTGACGCAATGGTCGTCACGGGCAATACGACCATGCTCTATTTTTTAGCCGGGCGAAATCCCGAATCATTGGCGGCC
>WQST01000248.1 GCA_009787745.1 Lachnospiraceae bacterium | reverse complement strand
CTTGAAAAAAAGTGGATTGTTGCTTTACCCGAAGAAAAAAACAGCAGAAAAAAAGAGTACGAAATCACATCAACAGGAAAAGAAATAGTCAAAAATGAACTCAATCGACTTCGTGAGCTATTAGCCAACGGCGAAAAAATTATTAAGGAGGGCGGCAAATGAAAAAGACAATTAGGAAATTTTTTTGGAGCTGGAATTTTGACAAAGAAGAAAATTGGCTTAACGAAATGTCCTCAAAAGGCTTGCAACTATGCGAAGTCGGTTACTGTCGGTATGTTTTTGAATTCGGGCAGCCAAACGATTTCATTTATCGCATTGAGTTGCAGAAAGATTATATGAATGATGACAAGTCAGAGCAATATTCACAACTCATGAATGATTTCGGTATCGAAAAAGTGGGAGAGGTTTTTAGATGGGCATATTTCAGAAAAAAGGCGGGAGTAAATGGATTTGAGCTTTTTTCTGATGTCAGTTCCCGCATATTATATTTTAATCGAATACTCGCATTGTTTGGTGTAATATTAGGTTTTAATCTATTTATTTCTTACCTCAATTTGTCGATTGCATTGACAGGAGATAGATTTTTTAACTATTTTAACTTGGTATCCGGTATTATCTGTTCAATCGTGTGTCTACCGGTTGGATATGGTTTAATCCGAATAGCCTGCAAGCGACATGAATTGAGAAAGGAAAATGTATTTCGGGAATAGTTGGACTCCCATTTTTTAAATTATTCCGATAATAATAAATATTTGACATTATTTCACTTCCTTTATTGTTGAATTTTTAGTAAAATAAAAAACAGCCATTACATTATTTCGTAATAGCTGTTTTAAATACTGGAAACGATTGGGCTCGAACCAACGACCCCTTGCTTGTCGAGCAAGTGCTCTCCCAGCTGAGCTACGCTTCCGAATATGGTCTGCTCGCAAACCACTAGGACATTATATCACGTAAATTTTTACTATACAAGCATTTTTTTTACTAATAATGATTATCGAGCGTGAGTGAAAGAGCCAAGTTAACAAAGGTTCTTCGCCTTCGGCTCAGAATGACAAGGGTTTTGACCCATAAATTATTACCTTACATACCGTATAAACTAAGAAAGGACTTTCCTAAGTTGACGAATCAGGAATTTGAGTTAAGTATTGAAAAGGTGAAAAACGGCGATAAAAGCGGTCTAAAGGAAATCTATGAAGCATATTTACCCTATATCTTCCGTGTTATTTATGAAATCCTAAAAAGCCGCGAAAATGCCGAAGACCTAACAAGCGACTTTTTTATCAAACTATGGGAAAAAGCCGCAAGTTTCCGTCCGGGGAGCGGGCATAAGGCCTTTATGAGCGTGATGGCACGTAATATGGCAATTGATTTTTTACGTAAATACAAGAAGGAAGAGCTAACGTGTATGCTTCAGGATTTAGGATGCGAACCGGATTCGGAAGCTACCCATATCAATCGGATAAGCGCCTCTTTAGATGATAATCCGACCGAAACTGAGGTAATCGGTGAAATGGTGTTAAAGGACGCACTGGATGCGCTGGGTGATGCCGAACGGCAGATCATCACGATGAAAGTGCTGGGAGATTTGACCTTCAAAGAAATAGCGGAAACATTAATTATCCCGATGGGAACGGTGACATGGCGCTATCAAAATGCAATCAAAAAATTAAGGAGGTGCGGATATGAGTAAGATATTAGCCGATGAATATAAAAAATTAGCCGCTCATGATCTTCCCGACCTATGGGACCGCATCGAAGCGGGAATTGATGAAAAGAAGGTTGCCGCCGCTCCCTTAACGAATAATGTTCCCGAAAAAAAAATCAAAGTTGTGAATAACAGGGATTTTAAGGTAGATAACCTTAAAACAATCAAATTAGACCCTTTAAGCTATCAAAACCGCCGTCGTTTTGCCAAGCGCTATGGTGGCTTGATTGCGGCTTTATTCTGTGTGGCAATTATTATTCCCGTTATTTTCTTTAACCGTGGTTTAGGTAGTTTTACAAGCTATGACAGCAACAGTAATAATGAAGCAGCATATCCGGGAACGGAATCCTATGCGACGTCACCATCGCAGTCTGAAACTGCTATAGAAGCGGTTCCTGCTCCGGCGGCGGAAATGCCATATTTTGACGATATGACAGTATCAGAAGAATCCGGTATGGAAGAAGTGAATGAAATGCTTAAGAATGCGGATAGTTCAGCCGCAGAAAACAGAGCGTTGGAAATTTTCGATGTGACGATTGTAATCATAGATGATATGCTCCAAAACGAGGTTGTGTATTATAAAGCAACAGTAATTGCCGATGAATCCGAAACTTTACCCATCGAAACAGAAATTTATCTTCGATACCATGAAAATGTAAGCGGCTTTGATTTCGCCTTCGATGAACCTTACCGCGTCGATTTAGTCAGTGATGATGAAGAAGGTCTTTACTATACAATTATAGCGGTATGGTAGAGAATAAGTAAGGCTTATGTCATCCTGAGCGTAAGCGAAGGATCTCACGTTCATTAATCGCATAACGGAGATTCTTCGCCTTCGGCTCAGAATGAAAAGGGGGGGGAAGCGAACATTACATTATCCGCCGCCGCCCGGTCCGTCACGGCGCGGGCGATCTTTTTCCGGTAACGGCTCGACAGGGACGGTCTCATCCAGAGGCGGGCAATTGATATCAGGGATGACACCATCGTCATAAGCATTTCGGTATTTATCTTTAATTTCGATCATCTTAGATTCCTTTCCGATACATATTTGTTAATCTAATTATTGCCTGAATTAGCTATAAATATCCGAAAAGAAATAATCTCACTTTATTCTGAAAGACCCTTCGCGTCTCACCTCATAAACTTTTAACTAATTGCAACTAACTGCCGCCAAAACACATCTTACCTCTTTTTTTTGACACATCATCAAAAATCACTTGCGTATATCCATAATTTCTTTATACTTAAAGTAATCTACCACTGATAAAAATCGGAGGCAATAATGGATAATATTATAACTGTCAAAAATCTCAAAAAAAGCTATGGCGCGTACACCGCTGTCAAAGGAATCGATTTCGCCGTAGAACGCGGGAAATTATTTGCATTCTTAGGCCCCAATGGGGCGGGTAAAAGTACGACCATCAATATTATTTGTACTTTGCTTAAGCCTGATAGCGGAGAAATTTTAATCGACGGATGTATGCTCGGTAAGGAAGACGACGCAATCCGCCGCAAAATTGGCGTAGTTTTTCAAGACAGCATTTTAGATGAGCGCTTAACTGTCAATGAAAACCTTACCTGTCGAGCCAAATTCTATCTGAACGACCGGGCGAAAATTAACACCGCCATTAAAAGCGCCGCGGAAATTGCCGATGTCGGGGATTTTTTGCACCGCCCGTACGGTAAGCTTTCCGGCGGACAAAGACGCCGTGCCGATATCGCCAGAGCCTTGCTTAATACACCGCAAGTTCTGTTTTTGGATGAGCCGACCACCGGGCTTGACCCGGGGACGCGCAAAAGTATTTGGAGCATGGTCGCAAGCTTACAAAAAGAAATGAATCTAACGGTTTTTTTGA
>WQST01000247.1 GCA_009787745.1 Lachnospiraceae bacterium | reverse complement strand
GCAATTTCTTTTTCGCCTGTTCATTACTAATATAAGGGTACTTCCTCAGCAAAAGCGCCAAAGCCCCTGAAACAATCGGCGTAGACATCGAGGTACCGCTTTTCGCGATATAAGCATTGCGATACTTATTTCCGCGCCGCTCAATATTCAGGTTGCAAGAGACAATATCCGTCCCGGGCGCCACAATATCAGGCTTCTTAATTGCATGAGGGCTGGGCCCGCGCCCCGAATAATGTTCGCACAAATAATCGCGGTTCCCGAAGTACCCGCCTTCATTACAACCAACCGTAATTACTTTTTGAATCGCCCCAAGTGGGGAAAGGGTCATCAAATCAGGCCCCATATTTCCTGCGGCGCAAACAACGACAAGCCCTTCCGTCCAGGCAGTTTCAATCGCTTTTAACAGCGTATTCATCCGCTCTTTACCGGCGCTGTCCGACATACCGATTGAGATATTAAGGATCCGCACATCGTAACGCGCTTTATTCTCTAAAACCCATTCGATACCATTGATCATTTCCTCAATATTCCCGTCGCCTTTTTGATCAAGAACCTTACCGATCAGTAATCGGCTGTGCGGGGAGATACCTTTATTTTTACCATTTGAAGCGAAGCCGCTGCCGGCAATACATCCGGCGACATGGGTACCATGCCCGGCATCATCATAATTAGTTTGATGACCATGCAAAAAATCGCGGAAAGCGAGAATGCGATTATCGAAATCAGGATGATTGCCGATTCCGGTATCTAAAACAGCAACCGTTGCGCCGCTATTCCCTAAGCTTGAAAGTAACCGTTCTGTTAAGCCTAACTGTTTTCTGACTCGATACATAATGCGGACCTTTTTAAATCTTTTATTTATGGTATGCGAAGCAACTGAATTTGTCATTGCGGACTTGACACAAGATATTTGATTGTATACAATATGAAAGTTATTCTAAACTGGTAAGCACGGGAGGTTATAATGGGAAAAATTAAAATGACGACTCCTTTAGTGGAGATGGACGGCGATGAAATGACAAGGATTCTATGGCAAATGATCAAAGATGAATTGATTTTGCCGTTTGTAGACCTTGAAACAGAATATTATGATCTCGGACTTGAATGTCGGAATAAAACCTTAGATCAGGTGACGGTTGATTCCGCTAACGCGACCCTTAAGTATGGCGTCGCCGTTAAATGTGCGACAATTACGCCGAATGCCGCTAGGATGAGCGAATATAATCTTACAGAAATGTGGAAAAGCCCTAACGGGACGATTCGGGCGATGCTTGACGGAACCGTTTTCCGCGCGCCGATCATCGTTAAAGGAATCGAACCGATGGTTAAATGCTGGCAGGGGCCTGTTACGATTGCGCGTCATGCTTACGGAGATATTTATCGTAACACGGAGTTTAAGATAGACGGCCCGGGTAAAGCAGAACTGGTATTTACGGCTTCTGACGGAACCGAGAAGCGGGCAACGATTCATGAATTCGATGGGGCGGGNATTTTGCAAGGGATTCATAATACGGAGAAGTCGATCAGAAGTTTTGCTAAGTCATGTTTTAACTATGCGCTTGATACGAAACAGGATTTATGGTTTGCGACGAAAGATACGATTTCCAAGCAGTATGACCATACATTTAAAGATATATTTGCGGAGATTTTCGAAAATGAATTTGCGGATAAGTTCGCGGATAAAGGGATTACATATTTTTATACATTAATAGACGATGCGGTCGCCCGAGTAATGCGTGATAAAGGCGGATTTATCTGGGCATGTAAAAACTACGATGGCGATGTTATGAGTGATATGGTTTCATCGGCTTTCGGTTCACTGGCGATGATGACATCGGTACTTGTTTCGCCTGCCGGGGTTTATGAGTATGAAGCGGCGCACGGAACGGTTCAGCGGCATTATTATCAGCATTTAGAGGGAAAAGAAACTTCAACAAATTCAGTTGCCACGATATTCGCATGGACAGGAGCGCTGCGGAAGAGGGGTGAACTGGACGGATTGACCGAGCTGGTCAATTTCGCGGACAAATTAGAACAAGCGACGTTAGCCACCATCGAAAGCGGCGAGATGACAAAAGACTTAGCCCTAATCACCACCCACAAACAAGCCAAAACCCTAAATAGCCTTGATTTCATTAAAGCCATCAGGGGCAGGATGTAGGAGGGGCAACCGCTTAGTTACTGGTAACATAATCCTTGAGCAAAAAATGGTAAACTAATATTGACAACTCCATACCATTATCTCTGTGGCGGTTTGTCAAGGGCTTTTTCACCGTTGGGCAAAAAAATATCCCAGAGCGTGTTGATTGCTCTGGGCTATCGGGTTTTACGTTCATAATCTCAATAATTACGTTGTCGGGCCTTTTGGCTTGTCGCTTTGCTTAATGCTTATTATCTGCACTTCGATTTGTCACCCTTCAACGTTTTTATTTTTGCTCCGTTTTATCCGTTTTAGTCTTACAATACCTATAATTGCCGCAAATATAGCGTAAGGAGCTACAATGCTCCTTGTCAAATCCCTAAAAGCATTGGGGTGCGCCCCTTCGCTGGATGATAGCACCAATATAACCACAAGCAGAATAACCAATTCGGCGGTGCAAGTGATGATGTAATGCTTCATATTGCCCCAAAAAGCAATCTTTTTTATAATAACTACACCTATTGCAATCGCTAAAACAATCATTGCTCTCAGCATGATGTGTTCATGTACATCAGGGTTTGTAGCGATTCCAAACCATAACCACCCGGCACTGCTTACAATTGTGGCGATAGTAAAAATAACGCAATATATAATTATCGTTTCTTTAATAATTGAGATGATTTTTTCAATCATATTACTCCCGCGCATTATATAAGTTCGTCACGCCGCCCACAACAAAGCCGAACAACGTACAAAACAAAATTAATCTATCGCTAATTGTACCATATCAAGTGTCGGAAGTCCACACAAAAACTCGTTGTTCTTCGGTTGCTCTTCGATTGTCTTCGGTTGTTCTTTGGTTTGTAATAATACCCTATTTGACAGCAAATTTCTGCACGAGGTGATGAATACTCAAAACTTCTCAGCAAGATGGGCAATACTTTCATTTGTTGGCCTAAATGCTCATAGCAGATAGATAAGTTATAACATGCAGCAATATTATCCTCGTACCATTCCCCACCTGTTGCCAAAATCTTTCAAAATACCAGGCTTACAGCCGCTTCTCCTAACGAAAAATGGTTAAGTGACATCACCGAGGTTCCGTGCGCCGACGGAAGCTTTACCGTATCAATACCAGTATATTACCGATGGAAACAGTTAGAACAATTATTAGTCGATTTATTTTTAGCTACTATAATCGCCTTTGCCATCAAGGTCGTAGTTTGTAAGGATAAATGTTCTGTGTGCCGAGTCGTAAACGGCGCGTACTTTGTACCTTTTGCTTTCGAGTTCTAAAGCTGCGTACTTGGGGTCAACGGAGCAAGCCATCTTCCCAGTTGCATTCTTATGCGGTTCCATAAACAACCCCCTGTTATGTAGTGACCTTTGTCAAGTACCTTTTCAAAAATCACTATACTTTTATTTTATTGTTACCTAAATGCCTGAAAGCATAAGGAAAGAGCTTTGGT
>WQST01000246.1 GCA_009787745.1 Lachnospiraceae bacterium | reverse complement strand
AAAGGCGGCGGAACCATCGGCGGGGGTTTTATTGATAATGATTATATTTCCATTGAACGTCACGGAGCAACGGATGAAGAGATAAAACAATTTTTAGATTTACTTGATACCGCAAATGAAATACGCATTTATGATATGCAAATTGATAGTATTATTAAGGAAGAATCGGAATATTATTTTAACGGTAATAAGTCTGTTGATGAAGTTGTAAATATTATTGAAAATAGAGTTGGTGTATATGTTAAGGAGACGAAATGATTTTTTTGCATCAATACTAATTTTAGTCATTATGTGATTGACATATATATACAAGACACGGTAAAATTCTTTTGTACGAAAATCTATAGTAAAGGAAAATTTATTTTGACTACTCCGGCTAATTTTGCATAGCAAAGGCTATTGCAAGAATTGAATAATTAATAAATGTGATGGTCTTTGCATACTCTCATTAAATTTTAAGGAGAATGCAAAATGAGCCGGCTTTTAGAGTCGGATAATGAGCGCGTCTGCGCTTCTTTATTAGAGTTAGCAAAAATTGATGCGGAAACGGCTATGGGCTTAATAAAAGTATTTTTGTCCGTAACAAAGCAGAAATTTGCGATGCAGATGTAGCTTATGAAATAAAACTATTGAGTAGCAAAAGTGTTAACGCCAATCAGCTAATATTTCATAATGATTACGGAATCAAGATCAGAACAGAAAAAATTTTAGCGGAAGTTTTGGGGATTTCGCGCAGTAAAGCGCAAAAAATCGTTGATAAAAATAATTGTCCAAAATACATTAGTAAGACAACAGTACTGAGCGGAGGATTAAGTTGAATCGGGAAAATAAAAGAAAAATGTACGATAAAGATTATTATAAAAAAAATGCTTGCAATGAAAGTTTCAAGTGTAAAATTTGCGACCGTATGGTAGTGCCTGAAGGTGCGGGAAGTGATCACCGTAATCATTGCCCTAATTGTCTTTGCAGTTTGCATGTGGATGATGAACCGGGCGACCGGGCGGCTGATTGCGGCGGGCATATGGAACCGATTGGTGTGTGGGTCAGAAAGGGCGGTGAGTGGGCGCTGATTCATCGCTGTAAGCAATGCGGTGTTTTGAAGCAGAATCGGATTGCCGCTGATGATAACCCGATGAAGTTGATGTCGATTGCGATGAAACCGCTGAGTGAACCGCCGTTTCCGCTGGAGAGGATAGAGGAATTGTCGGCGTTTTATGGGTATTCGCGGGATGACAGAAGCTGAGTTTCTATTTAAGTATTTTAAGTATTTCCGGCTTTTCGGGATGCTTATCCAACCAGAAGTTATATAGGACTACGGTAATAACAATTACCGTTCCGCCCAGAATCGTAAATTTCCCGGGGATTTCACGGGTAGCTATCGCGACCCAAGCGGGATTGAGGACAGGCTCCATCGCGGTTATCAGACAGGCGAGCAAAGCGGGGGTTCTTTTGATGCCGATGGAAAAGAAAATATAGGCGAACCCCACCTGAACGATTCCTAAGATAAAAACGGCGATCCATGCGGAGATATCCGCCGTTACTTGGAAAAATGCGAAGGGCAGACCAATCACGGCATTGATTGCGAATCCGAGTAAAATTGCCTGTTCAGGTACACAATCATCTCTTTTGTTACAAACAAAAACGCCTGCAAAAGTCATGCCGGAACATATCGCGAGGATATTACCAATTAACGCACCTTCATCAAGCTGATCAAAGAAGAATAGCAACATACCTGCTATAGTAACCAAAACCGCGACAATTTCACTGATTCGCGGTTTCTTTTTATAAAAAAATAAATGGATTAAAATAATAAAAACAGGCGCACTGAATTGTAAAAGGATAGCCGCCGCCGCTGTCGTCAATTTGTTGGCAAACACAAACAGAATTATTGTTGCGGCAAGGCATAATGCTGATAGAATATTCCCTTTGGTGAAGTTCACTTTTACGCTTTTTTTGTAAATTATAAAGACGATAGCCGCCAGAAAAGAGCGAATCCCGATAATGCTCATGGCGCCCCACGGGATAAAGGCAATACAGACACCGCCTAAACTCCAGCATACGGAAGCGGCAATTATGCATAGAGGCCCTTTTTGTTTATCAAAGTTCATTATGTGGTTATCCCCCGAGATATGCTTTAATTACTTTTTCATCATTACGTAAATCGCCGCCCTTGCCTTCAAGGACAATGTATCCCGTATCCAGAACATAGCCGTAGTCTGCTAAACCGAGCGCCATTTTGGCATTTTGCTCGACAAGAAGAATTGTTGTTCCTTCTTTATGCAGATTCTTGATTATTTCGGTAATATCGCGGACAATTAACGGGGCGATTCCCATTGACGGTTCATCCATTAAAAGTAGCTTAGGTTCTGACATAAGCCCGCGCCCAATCGCCAGCATCTGCTGTTCGCCGCCCGAAAGCGTTCCGCCTGTTTGTTTTCTTCTGGCGGCTAAAATCGGGAAACGTGTCAAGACCTTGTCAATGCGGCGTTTGCGTTCGTGTTTATCTTTTTGTGTGTAAGCTCCCAGTTCGAGATTTTCGTAGACCGTAAGGTCTTTAAAAATTCGTCTGCCTTCGGGGACATGAACCAAACCGCGTTCGACGATATCATGTGCAGGCATATTCGTAATATCCTCACCGCAGAAAATCACTTTCCCCGCGGCGGCGGCGACAATTCCCGAGATCGTTTTTAAGATCGTGCTTTTCCCGACACCGTTACTGCCGAGTAAAGTCACGACCTGCCCTTCTCTGACTTCGAAATTAATATTATGGATAGCAGGTTCGTTTTCGTACCGCGTTTCGAGGTTTTCTATTTTTAGGATAACATTTTCGCTAATCAACTTTTCACCATGCTTTTTACTAACCTTAATGAACTACTATCAAGTATAATGGAGTCGTGCATTTGAGTCAAGAATTTGTGACGGAAAATCTCTCGGGCAATTTGAATTTTATATTGATGCTTTGACATAATGTTCGTAAAATTAACGAAAATCTAAGTGCCAGATTGATCCTTTGTGTCAAGAAAGGTTTTACTTGAAAACAAACTCATGCGCACATTTATCATCTCTATTTTCAGAAAAACAAGTAGGCCTTGAAAATGTAATTTTAGTGGGAAATAAGAAAGTTGCATAGGCGAACAAATGATCGATATTTCTTTTTACCATACATATTGTCTGAAATAGTAGCGTTGCATAGTTTGTCTTAATATGCTATGATTTTGATAAAGATGGATTAAAATGGAAATTAAAAGAGGTTTGAAATGGCAAAAAAAGAGGATATTAGTAAATTTGAAAAACAGATTAAAATTACGTTAAGTAAAATGTCCTATGACGAGAGAAGACTATTTGCTTGGTTATGTGCTGTCAGGGTGTTACCATTATTGACAGTTAGAACATGCTTTTCATATTGGAAAGAAGATGTTCAAAAGCATCTTTTAAATGTTTTCAGAGCGTTGGATATCGCAGCCATTACCAACAGTACCGCCGCCGTCGACGCCGCCTACGCCGTCGCCAACACCGCCGCCCGCGCCGCCGCCTTCGCCGCCTTCGCCACCGCCACCGAAGACGCCTGCGCCGCCGCCGACGCCGCTGCCTATGCAGCCGTCGCCACCTACACCG
>WQST01000245.1 GCA_009787745.1 Lachnospiraceae bacterium | reverse complement strand
GATAAAGGAAGCGGAATTTTACTTCAACCGTCTTCTGCTGTTGGAGTCAGTTCCCGTTCTAAGCATAAAGACGGAGCATTTGAGTTTATTGATTATCTTATGTCGGATGCTTATCAAAATCGTAGCGAGAATAATTCCCTTTTTAGTATTCCGCTAAAAAGAAGCGCATATGATTCGATGATTGAGCAGATGATAACGCCGCCCGACGGTTTTCAGCGAGGTACTATTAGTTGGGGATTTGATGATTTGATGGTTGAGATGGATCAATCGCGTAATATTGATAATGTTGCGGCTTTTAATGATCTTGTCAACCGTGCCGATACTTTGAAGATTTCTGACCAAATGATAAGTACGATTATTTTTGAAGAAGCCCAAAGTTTCTTTAATGGGCAAAAATCCGCGAAAGCGGCGGCTGAGATTATTCAGAATCGAGTTCAGGTTTATGTGAATGAGAATCGGTAGTTGATTTGTGTGGGCGGCACAGGTTGCCGCCCTACGATTTCATTAATCTCCGCAGTAAATCCACACGCGAAATAATGACAGCTATCAGTATCAGCATTAAAATGACGATCCCGATTATAATAAAATGATATTCATTAAGTTTCTTTTCGATTTGCTCCTGCATTTCGACCAACTCTTGGGTAAATTCCTTAAGTGAAACTTCTGTTACATCAAGTAATTCTTCTTCATCCTCTTCTATTTCCGCCAAAATCTCCGCTTCCGTTAACGGGTCGATTAAAATAATATTGCTCTGCGTAATCCTGTCATAAGCATTGTAAGCCGCCGCCAGTATACTTATTTCTGTCCCTGTCGGCAAATTGACCGTTACAGTCAACTCTGTTTCGCCCGCAGGGAAAGGCCTTAAGGTATCAAAACTGATACCGCCATCCAAGCTAATGCCATAATACAAAATTCGGCTGTCATAATCCTCCGCCGTCAGATTAATGACCGCTTCTTTTGCTTCTTCATTAACCATCATCAGCTCAATATAACAAACATCGGGCGGTGATAAATCCTGTTTCATCACTTCTGTCGGCACAGGAACCGCAGGAACAGGATAATCGCTGTAATCAATATCCAAAAGGGATGATTTTAGCTGATAATACTTAGCAACTGACGCCGCGGTTAACTTCCCGAACTCTTCCAGTTGAAAATCACCCAAGGCATAAAACTCTTCATCTATTACATGATCCAGATGGCAATGTTCAATTAAAACCGTATTGATGCCTAGCTTGCGGCTCTCACGGATTATTCCGTAATAATCATCTCCGCTGTTATTTAACCTTGTTTTGATACCGCGGTTAAACAAACCTAAATCATCATATGCCGCCATCTGGATTTGCCCGAAAGAATGCCCTTTCGCATAAAAATCATCAAATGCGGATATCCACACCTCAGCCCCATAAAGCATATGCGTCGCCGACATATTAAAATGGAGGGAAAACATGAAATCCGCTTTTTTATTCTCGGCGAACTTCGCCCGCTCTTTTAAATTCATATCGATAGTATCGTCTTCACGGGTTAGATAAACTACTATGCCTTCATATTTTTCAAGTTCTTCTTTCATCGCTTTGGCGACAATCAGGTTCATTTCCTTTTCGATATAGCCATTGTGCAAAGCTCCCTTATTATCACCCCCATGCCCCGGGTCAAGCACGACCACAATTGGTTGGTCGGCGATAATATTAAGCGGGGGGAATAAAAAAAACATTAAAAAAGTGGCCAGGAAGATTCCCGGCAACTTATTAAGTATAAAATATCTCATAAATTTATAAAAAATTGCTCCTGTCAAATTTCACCTTGTTTTGAGGTAGATATCGCTTTTTAATTTAAATAATTATTGCAAGTTTCTCTTTCTACATTAACTCAATTGTTGCCGTTCCCTCATCGTCGTCGGGAATCGACGCCATCATTACCTCATCTAAAAGTTCCGCTTCCGGCGGATTTAATTCCATTCGGTTGTGAGCAATCTCATCACCGTACATATTAAGCTGATTCATAAAACTCTCGTAATGTGCGGACGTCGTGTTTAGCGTGCGGTTAATAACCGATTCCATATTCGCGAGAATTTCATCAGTATAATTAATCGCCGCACTCCGTACTTCATTCGCTTCCATCGTCGCCGCATCAAGTATTTCCTGCGCTTGTCTGGTCGCCAAATCAACAACCTCATTCGCCTGTGCGTATGCTTGCTGCATTATCTCATGCTCATTAATAAGCTCCGTCGTCTGAATCGTCGCCGCATCAATAAGCTCTTGTGCTTTCCGCTTCGCTTCGCCTAAGATAGCCTCTTTATTCGTGATTATCTTTTGGTAGCGCTTTATTTCATCGGGGGTCTTCATCCGTAGCTCGCGAATTAATTCATCGATTTCCTCTTTATTAACGATGATTTTAGTACTTGATAGAGGTTGGTATTTGCACCCATCGACAAAACGTTCGATTTCATCTATTATTTGCTCGATCCTGCTACTCATGATGTTCCTCCTGACTTGACTTTGAGTTTCCCGACCCAAAACCATATTTCTGATAAATCTGTTCGGCTACAAAAGGCAGTACACACATGCTTATGTCGCCATTAAAACTCGCAATCTGCCGAACACTTGACGAACTTAAATATGCATATTCCAAACTGGTAGTTAAAAACACTGTGTCCACTTCACCGTTTGATAAAATCCTGTTCGTCTGGGCGATTTGCAATTCATAATCAAAGTCCGTGATTGCCCGTAAACCTCTGATAATAACGCGGGTATCATTTTCTCTGGCATAATTCACCAGCAAACCGCTAAAAGAATCAACCCGAACATTTGTAAGCTCTTTCGTTGCTTCTTTTAATATATTAACACGTTCTGAAACGGAAAACAATGGACACTTTTCTTTATTATTCAAAACACTGACCAATAATGTATTAAACATGCTTGCGGCGCGATGAATTACATCCATATGACCTAATGTTAAGGGGTCGAAGCTACCCGGATAGATTGCAACATTCATTTTATTCATAGAACAATAACCTTTCACTGCTTACGAAATAACTTTCTGATAAATAAGTGTTTATTCGTTTTATATACTTTTTCTTTTTCGATAATGAAATTATTCTTTAAAAAACAGTTCGGTTCGATGCCTGCTTCGGCTTCAAGAATAATTAACGTATTTTCGCCGATATATTTTTGCTCCGCTAAAAAAGCAAATATTTTTTCTTCGTAGCCGCCGTCATACGGCGGGTCAATAAAAATCAAGTCAAAACATTTATCCTTAATCTCACTAACCGTATGTAAATAATGCAAACCACTCATCACATCGCGCCGAAGCAAAACCGCTCGGTCACTCATTTTCGTAAAATTAAGATTTTCCGCGATACATTTACATGCATCATGATTATTCTCGATAAAACAGGCAAACCCTGCTCCCCTGCTAAGTGCCTCAATACCTAAACCGCCGCTTCCTGCGAATAAATCCAGTACTATACTGCCGGGGATTTGGGAAGCGATAATATTAAATAACGTTTCTTTAATCCGGTCGGTCGTCGGGCGGGTATCATTTCCGCGCGGTGTCTTTAGTCTTAGGCTTTTGGCGGAACCTGATATAACTCTCATAATCTAATCTTCGTCCCTTTTGAA
>WQST01000244.1 GCA_009787745.1 Lachnospiraceae bacterium | reverse complement strand
CGTGTCGAACTGTCTTGCTGTGGTGTCCACCATGTCAGCTACGTCGCGGCTGATGATAGTCCTCGCATTATATCGGGTCAATAAAATTCCCATGACTTTTAATGATGAATTGCAATGCTGCTTGACCGTCAAGATAGTTTTATAGAGCTGCGCTATACCCTGCAAACTATAAATATCTGCTTGCGCCGGGATAATAGCCCCGGTACAAGCGGTGAGAGCGTTTATAGTAAGTATCCCCAAAACAGGCGGGGTATCAATGATAATATAATCATAGCTCGAATGTATCTCCGTTAATGCCTTTTTCAGCCGATATTCTTTCTCTGCATCAGCTATCACGGAATCTGCCAACGCCAACGATGGGGAGCTTGCTATAATATCGGCTTGGCTCGTGCGTTGTATCGCCTTATTAACTTTAACCTTGCCTATTAAGAGATCTAACGCTGTTATATCGGCTGATGTTGTATTTTTAGCCTTTACGGTATATGACAAATTGCCCTGCGCGTCAATATCCACGAACAAAACTTTAAATCCTCTGACGGCAAAGGCTTTGCCGAGCGTCAACGCCGTCGTGCTTTTCCCAACGCCGCCTTTTTGATTCAGAACGGCTATAATTTCTTTCACAGCATCACCTCTCTACACATACACACATGAGCATACTTTTTTGATAATTTCTTGATTTAATCACTAATATTATATCATAAATATTTCAAAAAATCAAGTCAGATTCTGCGTTTATTTTAAATTTACACGCATATATAACTTTATACTCATACACATATACACACTATAAATTTTCGGAATTTTCAATAACTTTCTTCCGCTTGGTAAATATATAGTTTGATACCCCCATATTCCAATTATACGTTACAATCATAGTAGCCAATGAGGGATTTATTTCGGCATCATCATTAACATTCACAAGGTCGGCTTTATCCTCATTCAGCTTTAATTCGGCGGCAATCTCTTTCATTATACCGCCATAAGCGTACAGCCGCCGACCATGCAACGCGCCGCTCAAATTCTCTACAACAGCTTCCTTTTTTTCTTCTGACAATTTTTTACTTAAAATTTCTGCGTCCTTATACGTGTACTTGGCTACTTCCGCGACTTCCTTGCGTTTCTGCGTAGAAGTCCGTGTTCGGCGTATATCACAAACCGGGTCATAATCGAGCCGCGCCGATTTGCGCCAAAGCTGAACCCAATCCTTTGTGTACATATAGTCCTTGCCCTTAAAATATTTCCGCTCCACAAGCATTATTACATGGAAATGTGGGTGAAAAGTATTATAATTCTCATTTTTATCGCCAACCTTGATACCTCGCTCATCATAATATTTCCGCGCCTTATTATATCGCTGCTGGGTTATCTTCTCATCACCGTCATACGTGATTTCCAACGCCCTAAACCAACCCTTGACTATATCGCGTAATTTATTCTTCATAAATTCGTTCCAACCTTTAAACATACTATCAAGGTTATCACCTAAATTTTCAATCAAGCAATTCTTCACAGTCAGCGTTAAAAATACAGGAACATAATTAGGATTCCGCATCCCAATAACACTCATAATCTTAGATACCTCAAAAAATGTCCGCATAGATTTACGCCATTGGCACATCGGACACAGCGGAATACGGCAAAAATTCGCCTTTATCAGCTTCAGCATATCCGCAATCTTCGCAAATTCTAAACAACTGCCGCAAAACTTCATGTTCCCCGCCCTCTTTTCATAGTTTACAACTCTCTTGCCATCTTTATCATATAATCCCATAGGCTCATCAGCAGTCACATCAACCATTTCCTCGCCGCGCTGAATTTTCTTAGTCACTTTTCTATACCGAGTATGTACCCCGCGCATATCATATTCAGGTTGAATCTTCTTCGCAATCCCCTCATAAACCTTAGCTAAATCCAAACTGGACATCTTTTTTCCTCTCCAATCGCGTACTTTTCCCTGTTTATCTAAATCTTTTAAGATTTTTTCCTCTTGACTTTTCTGCATTTCCATGTTATAATATCCTTGTTAGAAAGCATCTAACACCATTTAAGCGAATAAAAAAAGCGTTAAAAACCCTATATTTCTTCCTTTCATATTTAATTGTTCTGCAAAATTAATTATATCATGAAAGTTTGGAAAAGTCAAGGGTTTTTTCGTTTTTTTTGCAAACAACTCCCTACATATTTTTAGGGAGTTACGTCTATTAGTATTAAATAAAGGATTTCGACCTCTTTCGAGGTCGATTACTAAATTTTTTACGCTTTATGCTTAAAATAAACTTAAATTTCACTCAAAAGCAAAAAAAACGCTTTACAAAACCCGATTGCATAAGGTATAATATTATAAAGCGTTATCATCGTTGCCGGGACGCTTCCGGCTGTTTTTGGTAGTCTGCCGCCCGATCAGCGCGGCGGCAAAAAATAAATGCGCTGTGAGCGCAGGAAATTTATATTATCTAAATGGACAAATTAAAGCGTTTTTTGACATGACTTTGCCAACTCGAATCTGTATAATATAAGTTAGGAAAGGAGGGAGAAACAATCATGGAATGGATACAAACCATAACTAAAGCGGTTGATTATATAGAGAACAATCTATCCAACGATATAAATATTGAGGACGTATCGAGCCATATTTTTATGTCAAGTTCTAATTTTCAACGTATTTTCAGTTCAGTTACCGGCATAACAATAGGCGAATATATCCGTAACCGTCGTTTAAGTTTATCCGGGCAAGATTTACTTACTGACACCAAGGTTATTGATATAGCTATGCGGTATCAGTACAATACGTCGGAAAGTTTCTCTAAGGCGTTCACTCGTTTTCATGGGATTCCGCCATCGCTTGCACAAAAGCAAAGCGATATGCTCAAGTTCTTCCATCCTTTCACTATTAATATATTTATTCAAGGAGGATTTAATATGGCTAAGGAGATTATAGTTCCTACTATCAGAGGAGAATTTAATAATTTTGAAATAACTGGCAACAAGGTGATAGCAGAAGAAGTAAAGGGAGAGATATTAGTTAATTTTGAAAAGCTAAACAGTAAGCCTTCGACAGTTAAATTTGAATCAAGTTCAGATGAAGGCGATATGCTCATATCAATTCAATACCTGAAAAACGGTAAGAAAGATAACCATCCAGATAATATGGAAACCCACGAAGAATCGGCAACTGAAAATGGTACGTTTGACTTAAGCAAATTAAAGAGCGGTCATTATATTTTAAGAGCATATAGCAAAAAAGCTACAAATGTTTCATTTGAGTACGAATTTTCAAATTAATTAGATACCGATTATAAGCATTATCAGCAGTAAAAGGGGTAAAATCAAACCCCACCGTTCCGCTTGATGGGAAGTAAAGGGACGGGTAGTATTTTTTCTGCCGCAGGCGCGACACAGAAAAAATCTCCACCCTTGCTTCGCACCCTTGACTTCCCATCATTTTCGCCGTGTCATTGCGTTGCCGCCAACGGGGAAGCTGTTAAGCCACATGAGGGAGCTAACTTCCCCGTTGACGCCACTCCATTATACGCCGAAAACCGCTACACTCTTGTTTGCCATGCCTTACGTCTTTGCGGGCGTTCCCCCCGCGCCCCCCGCCGCTACAAAGAACCTGATTTTCAATCAA
>WQST01000243.1 GCA_009787745.1 Lachnospiraceae bacterium | reverse complement strand
AACTGGGGTTCCGGTATTGTTTATGACAGCAAAGATTCGCGGCCAAAGCTTAACTTTGCTGTCATGTTTGTTTAAAAGTTACAAGTAAATATTTATCGTTCTAATAAGTAAATTTATTATATTTCATTTTCTATTTGAATATTGATTTATTCAAAGTTTATTTGCCGGTATTCTTAAACAACCCAGTAAAGACAAAATTTCTTCATCATAAAAAAATGAAAACATCTCATAGGGGCATTTGTTTGCAAGGCTTTTTCTTTTTCTCTTTTGTCCAAATGCGCTAACTTATCCCGGAAGCCTTTTATTTGCGCATCTGTTTTTTGCCGTTCCTTCTCAATCCGCGCCGCTTCCTCGCTGTCTGATATAAACACTTCTTCATAGGTTGAGAAATATTCAATCAACGCCGTTTCAATTTTCGTTGCGGCGGTCTGTTTTGAATTGCACAAACCTATTCTTTTCTCACGACTACGGCAAATAAAACTATGGAATGTCTTTTTACCCTTTTTTCGTGTTGTGTATATTGCATTGACTGAGGTGTATTTTTCGCCGCACTCACCGCAATATATGAAGCCTACAAAATAATCTTAAAGCAGATATGCAACAACTACCGTAGAACCCAACCACAAAGCGAATATTATTTTATATTCTTTTTTTCTATACTCTTTCTTATCGCTATCGCTCCATTCCCAATATTCTTTTGTGTCATCTTTACATCGCTTTTCCGTAAGTGTATGCCATGAACGCCATGGTATGCGCATTTCAAATTGAAATATATATATAAACAATGCAATTAAAGAGTAAGTAAAAATTTCTAATATTTTCCGCATAATAACTGTTACCCTCGACTTAATTAATTTGAATATAAACTGGATTGATAGTAATTATCTGCGTAATAAATTCTCATTTTTCCAGTTAAAGGATCAAGATGATATGTTATCATATCATTTTTGTAAAAAGCATTCTGGCCAAACCACGGCTTTGTTACAATTGAAAGACGGAGATTCCCAGCCTCTTCCGCATGTTTCTGAATGTGTTTGTGAAGTGCTAACAATCCAAATCCTTGCCCGGTCAACTATCTGGGCTTGCATAGTTCTGTTTTTCACAAGGCATATAAGATATCTTCATTATTAAGATTAATTTCGCTAACTATTTTTGACATAATCAGGCTCCTTTAAAACATTATTATCTTACCTGATTATATCATAGTTTTTTAATTGCCAACAATTAAATTTACGTTATATTAGTATATTATTTTTTGTTATTTTATAATATATCTGGATACCAAAGGATGTGATGGCTTTCATCAGATTGTAAGCGGTGATATTGTTTCATTTCATCGTTTCCGTGCGCCGGAAGCATAATGCGGCAACCGGTCTTAGAGCCAACCTGCCAGGATTAAAAATGTTTTTATGGTTGTCGGAAGATACCGAATTATTAAAAAATTGCCAGAACGTCTTCCAACCAAAAAAGATATCCTTAAAATATATACAGATGAAGAGCATGAAAAAATAGTACGATATATCGATAATGAAACTATCCCTTATAGATCATCAACCACCCCCAAAAAATATGTTGACAATCCTAAAAAAAAATATAATATGTAGTTAATGATTAAGATTCAATACATCATGCGGACACGGGAGGTCTTATGAACCAAAACCTAGTAGCCATGTTTGAAAAAATAGTGACCGCCGTAAAAGCAGATAAGCGCTGTAAAGGTGGATGGCATTACGGATCGGTCGGGCGGGGTGAAGCCGATGAGTGGTCTGATTACGACCCCATCTTTTTAGTCGGACAGGATGATTTTGAATCATTTTCTAAAGACGCAGCCAAGTACATCGCCAATGTATGCGATGAACTGGTTATCCACTGGGCGGAAGATTATAACAATGATTGCTTCAAGAATTTCTGCTCTATTGTTCGCTTAGGAAACGACCTCCGCCAATTTGACTTCTTTATCCTAAACGCTGACCGCCCTGATGATTGGATGTGCCGAAACCACTGCAAGGGCTGTACCCGCGAGAACATCTTCTTCGACCGCACGGGCGAAACGGCCATTTTCCTTGACAAAGGCTATCGCACCGACAATTATATCACCGATACTCTGCGGACGATTGATACCTATTGGTTTCATATTCAAATGCTGGTTAAATATTTTAAACGCCGCGATTTCTTTAAACTATATAAAAATATCCACGACTTCATATTTCAAGCTCATGTTGGCTTATTACTAAGCCACTACGACACCCTTGACTGGGGTCCGTGGGAGACCAAGGTTAAGCTTAGCGTTCCTGATGAGATGCAAAAACATTTGCTGGTTTATTTCACAATGGCGGATTTTACCGCAATTGCTGAATCAATAATGAAGGGGATGGCATACTTCGAACAGGATGCGCGGGCTATTTGCAAAGCGAAGGGGCTTACCTATCCGGAGAACATGGCGGTTAAAGTAGCCGAATATTTTAAATTGAATATTGCATGTGATGATGTGTTAAGCTAAAATAGAGTTCGGATACGGCACACGAAAACAAGAGGTAACATCATCAGCAAAATGTTTCGGCAACACATACTAATACTTTCGTTCCGCGTTATTTTATTTGTTTCGGCGCTTTACCTGTATTTAACCGCTCCCGAGAAGCTTGATTTTACGCAAACGATTAAACTGAATGAGGGCGGGGTTATTTTGGTTGTCATTTGGACAACGCTTATCATCGGAATGTTGTTTCGGATAATTCCGAATAAATGGATATCAATGGGAGCGCGAAAGCACTACGCTTGCTCGTTTAAACCTAATCCCGAATCACATGAAATAAATACCGCCGAAACACGGAAATTATTTAATAAAGGAGCAATCCTAAGTGCGCTTTCATTCATAACCATCAACTTAGCTTTATTTTTCATATTAATAAATAACGCCCTTTTGACGCCCGCGTCAGTTATTCTGATTTCGCTGTTCTATGCGATCATAGATATCGTTTTTATATTATTTTTCTGCCCTTTTCGAGCCTTATTTCTGCGCAATCGCTGTTGCACGGTGTGCCGAATATATAATTGGGACTACATCATGATTTGTTTTCCGTTTATGCTGTATTGGCATTTTTATTCATTAAGCTTATTATTTACGTCAGTAATCGTTTTGATATGCTGGGAAACAGCCATAAAGAAAAAATTTCATTATTTTAACCCGTCAGCTAATGCCAATCTAAACTGCGCTCTCTGCAAAGACCGCTTATGTTTCATCAAAAAAAATTCTAATAAATGAAAAGATGGAGGAACCAACAATGCCTGTTCTGGACATGCCGCTTAGTGAGTTAAAGAAGTATAAAGGGACCAATCCCTGCCCGCCCGATCTTGATGAATATTGGGACATAGCCATTGAAGAAATGAATAACGTTGCGCCCGAAATAGAACTTATCCCGATTAACAATTGTTATCCGACGGTAGAATGCTTTGACCTTTACTTTACAGGGGTTAAAGGGGCGCGTATTTATGCTAAATATGTACGTCCGAAAGTTAAAGATAAGCCGGCGCCCGCGCTTATTGAGTTCCACGGATATTCCGCGAAATCCGCCGATTGGGCGAGTTTGCTAAGTTATGCAGGACAGGGCTATTGTGTGGCGGCGCTCGACTGCCGCGGGCAAGGCGGGCG
>WQST01000242.1 GCA_009787745.1 Lachnospiraceae bacterium | reverse complement strand
TATTTAACTTGCTTCGTAAGAGATTAAAAGACCCTCAATTGTCATTGTTTTCCGATTCCTTATTCGCATGGGGTTAGAAAAATGGGGAAACTCAAAGTGTAACAATATTGACTTTTCAGGATACTTGGTTATAATTATATTTGTATCCGAGAGGGTACAAAAACGGTGAAAAAAGCGAAGGGTCGGAATTTCCGACTTTTTTCATAAAGAAAGAAGTTTTATAATTAACACTATGAAATCAAAGCATTTTATCAAAAATATAATCGCTGACAGCATCGCCGCAGAAATGGGGATTGAACGGGGGGATTGGCTTTTGGAAATCGATGGTACCGCGCCGACGGATATTTTTGATTATCGGTTTTTGATTGCTGATGAATATATTGAATTGTTGATTGAAAAGCCGAATGGTGAAGAGTGGCTTTTAGAAATAGATAAAGAAGAAAATGAAGATTTAGGGATTGAATTTGCCGATGGATTGATGGATGAATATCGGTCATGTCAGAACAAATGTATTTTTTGTTTTATTGATCAAATGCCTACGGGGCTTCGCGAAACGCTTTATTTTAAAGACGATGATGCCCGTCTGTCATTTTTGCAGGGAAACTATGTCACTTTAACGAATATGTCTGATGATGACGTTTCACGAATTATCAAGTACCATCTTTCACCGATTAACATTTCGATTCATACCACCGACCCGGAACTACGCATAAAGATGCTTAACAATCGCTTCGCCGGGGAGGCGCTGCAAAAAATCGCTCGTCTTTTTTCAGCGGGAATTACAATGAACGGGCAAATCGTTTTATGTAAGGGTATCAATGACGGTAATAATTTAGAACAGACTATCAAAGATTTAACAATATACTTACCACATTTAGAAAGTGTCTCGGTCGTCCCTGCGGGCATTACGAAATTCAGAGAAAATCTCTATCCGCTTGAAAAATTCACAAAAAGCGACGCATTAGAGGTTCTTAAGACAATTCATCGCTTTCAGGAAGAAATTTTTGCAGAACATAAAACGCATTTCATTCATGCTTCCGACGAATGGTACATATTAGCAGGGCTTGAATTACCTTTAGCAGTTAGATATGACGGATATTTGCAGCTAGAAAACGGCGTCGGAATGATGCGCCTTTTACTTGATGAATTTGATGAAGCGTTGGGTGAAATTATCAATAGCGGAATCATTATTGGAGAACGCGAGATATCATTGGCGACAGGGCTTCTTTCCTATGAATATATAAAAATTTTGACGATGAGGTTGACCGACCATTTTCCGCATTTAACCGTCCATGTCTATGGAATAACCAACCACTTCTTCGGGGAAAATATAACCGTCAGCGGATTGCTGACAGGAACTGACCTTTTGGAACAGTTAAAAGATGTAAATCCGGGCGGGTGTTTGCTTTTGCCTGAAAACATTCTACGTTTCGGCGAAGATGTTTTTTTAGACGGAATTACGGTTAAGGAACTCGAAAATGCTTTACAAGTTAAGGCAGATATTGTAAAATCAAGCGGACGTGATTTAATTAATAGTATTTTAGGAGTATAATGAGCAAAAGAAAATCGCTTCCGATCGTTGCGGTGGTCGGTCGCCCGAATGTAGGTAAATCTACTTTATTTAATGCCCTGGCGGGAGAAAATATTTCAATTATTAAAGATACCCCGGGCATTACCCGTGACCGTATTTATGCCGATATTAATTGGCTTGATACATCTTTTACGCTGATTGACACAGGCGGGATCGAGCCTGAGAGTACGGATATTATTTTGTCACAAATGCGTGAACAAGCGCAGATCGCCATCGATACTGCCGATGTTATTATTTTTATGACCGATGTCCGCCAAGGTCTCATTGATGATGATGCAAAAGTGGCGGATATGTTGCGAAGAGCAGGAAAACCCGTCGTCTTAGTGGTCAATAAGGTTGATAGTTTTGCCAAGTATGAAGCGGATGTTTATGAATTTTATAATCTGGGGATTGGCGAGCCGTATGCAATTTCCGCGGCGAATCGGTTAAGTATCGGCGATATGCTGGATGCGGTAATCGCTCATTTTCCTGATCCTTCATATATTGATGATGAAGATGAACGGATTAAGGTAGCGATTGTCGGCAAGCCGAATGTCGGGAAGTCGTCGATTATTAACCGTTTGATCGGCGAAAATCGCTTGATTGTTTCGGAAATCGCCGGAACGACCCGTGATGCCGTTGATACGGAAGTACGTTTTAATGGAAAAGATTATATTTTCATCGATACTGCGGGATTACGGCGCAAGAATAAAATAAAAGAAGAGTTGGAACGTTTCATGATAATCCGCACCGTTACGGCGGTTGAACGGGCTGACGTCGTGGTTTTGGTTATTGATGCGGTAGAGGGTGTTACTGAGCAGGATGCGAAGATCGTCGGGATTGCACATGAGCGCGGCAAGGGGATTATTATTGCGGTTAATAAGTGGGATGCAATCGAAAAGGATAATGACAGCGTCAAAAAGTATACGAAACGGATTCGCGAGATTTTATCTTTTATCGCTTATGCGGAAATTATCTTTTTTTCGGCCGAGACGGGTCAAAGGCTTCCGAAGCTTTATGAAATGATTGATGTGGTTAGTGAGAATCATGCTTTGCGGGTTTCGACAGGGGTTTTGAATGAGATTATGAGCGAAGCGGTGGCATATCAACAGCCGCCTTCTGATAAGGGTAAACGTTTAAGGTTATACTATATTACGCAAGTTGCGGTGAAACCGCCGACTTTTGTAATTTTTGTGAATTATAAAGAGTTAATGCATTTTTCATATTTACGGTATATTGAGAATAAAATACGTGAGGCGTTTGGCTTTAAGGGAACATCGCTTAAATTCTTTGTCAGAGAGCGCGGAGCGGAGGAGAGTAAGTAAATTAATTGAGAGGGATATTATTATGGAAAGAATTTTTTGTATCTTAATTGGCTATATTTTTGGTATGTTTCAGACGGCATACATATATGGAAGGGTTAAAGGCATTGATATCCGTAAGCATGGCAGCGGTAATTCGGGTACGACAAATGCGCTTCGTACTTTGGGGAAAAAGGCGGGGGCGGTGGTTTTAATTGTTGATATTTTGAAATGTATGCTGGCTATTTTTATATGTGAGTTTATTTTTGGCCGCAGTAATCCCGAGATGCTTTATTTGTTTAAGATTTACGCGGCGGCAGGGGCTATTTTGGGACATAATTTTCCTTTTTACCTTGGTTTTAAAGGGGGTAAGGGGATTGCCGCAACAGGCGGGCTGATTTTGTCTTTTCATCCTTGGTTCATTCCGGTTGGAGTGGGATTGTTTGTTGGGAGTATTTTTATTACTCATTATGTTTCGCTGGGTTCTTTGCTTGTTTATGTCGGGTTTATTACCCAGATGCTGTTTTTGGGACAGAGAGGTTTCTTTGAGATGTCGAATGCACATCTTACGGAAATGTACTTGATTACGGTTTTGTTGGCGGTGATGGCTTTTTATAAGCACCGGGAGAATATTGGCCGGTTGCTTAACGGGACGGAGCGAAAGACTTATATTATTAAGAAAAATAAGCCGGATTGAGGTGTTTATGGTGAAAGTTGGGATTATTGGCGCGGGGAGTTGGGGGATTGCGTTAGCTTTGCTGCTTGATAAGAATGGATGTGAGGTTTTCGTTTGGTCGGCG
>WQST01000241.1 GCA_009787745.1 Lachnospiraceae bacterium | reverse complement strand
CCCATAGTATCGGCATTCGAAAGAGTATCCATACATATCGTTAAATCACCGTTCGCAACATGCTCAAGCTCCCCGGCAATTTGATTTACATGTTGGACAAAGGTGGTGGTATTGGCAATTGTCTGCCCGATCTCATCTTTGGCTTTCGCGCTTTTTCCTAAAACGTCGATATCCTGCGAACTAAGCGAAATATCACCTGTTGAACCGGCTTTTTTCATAAACGCCGAAAGACTAAGCAAAGGTCTTGAGATTCTCGTCGCGATAAATAACGCAATTATAACAGCCAAAATTGCCGCTCCCGCAGATATGACGATAAGCAAAACAATGGTGGTATATTCGATAATGTTAGCATGATCTGTTTGGGTGATAACGGCGTCATTTGAGATATTGATCAATTCTTGTACGAGTGTGCCGATATCATCGGTAAGAGCGACTGATTTATCAAGGATCAGCAATGATAGTTTATGATCGTCATTTCTTGCCGCGTCAAACATTAACAGCATAAACTCATTGTGATACTTTTCGGTTATTAAGCGGATATCGTGTGATTTATCAAAGCGAAGCTGTTTTTCGCTATCACTTAACGCCGCATTGGTTTCGACTTTTTCATTATACATATCTAAATATTTGAACGATGTGTCATAAAGCGCAACCGACTCGTTAATAATCTCTTCGCAACGGTCCAAATCATACTCTGTATAAGTCGATAATGTCGCGATCATTCGGCGCAAATCAAAGAAATTACTTTGGTAATGTAAAATTGCCTGACGGCATTCGACGACATTATCGATGACAATCCGATAAGTTGAAGCAACATCTTTAAGCTGTATTATCGAAATAACAGAAAGTAAAACCATCAAAACGATGACCGTAAAAAAGCCTGAAATCATTTTCGCCTTAATTTTTAAATTATTAAACCAGCTCATATAAACCTCCTTTGTTTGTTTAACTTTCAAAATTAATTTTCACTGTCAATATCATGAATGTGGATAATTGCATAACTATCATTCTTAACCCTGATTCTCGTAAATGATAATTTATAAGCTACCTGACCGTTTTTGGGGGATTCCAACCAAAATTTAGCAATAATACAATAACCGGCATTAATTGCTGTATAAATCGCATTTTCCAAAATATTTTTTGATTTAAAGCCATTAAGCTGTAATGGCGGAATGAATTTTGGGAAATTATTTAAAAATTTTTGTTTATCCGAATACCCGAAATAATTTAAAGCATCTTTCTCACAATCAACTAAATTAGAATTGATGTCATAAATTATTGTCGCTAACGGAAAAACGCCTCCATTCTTTTCGATTGATTGATTAGTCACAATAATTCTCCTTTCTGTTTTTACTGCATTTTGGTAATCATTGTGCTATTCTATCAATTATGTGAAAAGAAGTCATTGTTCGTAAAAACTAAAGATTTTAATTTTAATTGTAAAAATTTACAAATATTGCTATACTGATGATATGGAGGGCGAATAATGACTATTACCGTCGAAAATTTACTAAAATCACCGCTGATTAGCGAATTGAGAGTTATTGCAGGCTCTAAAGGGTTATATAAAGAAATAAGAGCGATATCTGTTATGGATGCGCCCGACAGCTATAAATGGCTAAAGGGCGGCGAATTTATTTTGACGACAGGCTATCAGTTTGGCGATGATATGTGGCATTTAGAACATTTCATCGATAGCCTGATCAAAGCGGGGTCATGTTGTCTCGGCGTCAAGAAAGACCGCTTTTTAACCAAGATCGAACCACAGATAATCGAACTGGCGGAAAAAAACAATTTCCCGCTTCTGGAAATCCCTTACAGGTATGGATGGTCGGAAATAATCGCGGCTTTTTATGAAATGTTACACAATTATGTGAATTACGATGCGTCCAATATCGAACCCGAATTTATGGACGAACTATTACGGGCGGTCCGGCGCGGTGGTCAATGCTTGATGGATAAAATGACCGAGCGGTTTGATGTACCGCTGGCATTAATTTATGACAGCAAAAAAATCATCGCCGACAATGGCTACCAAAAAGTGGATTTGATTGGCGAGGTTTTAGACAAATCCCCTCTATACCCCGACAATATGGGCGAGGAGATTTTAACCGTCGGCGAAAAATACCTGACGGTGGTGAAGATCCCCGCTAACCGGATTGATAAAGGCGAATACCTCGCGGTTTTATCTGACAATATCGGCTTTATAAGCGAAATGAAAAAGCTTTTTCACCTGCTTAACAGCTTGGTCATAATGGAAGATACGAGTATGTCCGAGCGTGAGCGGATATACCGTCAGTTCATTATCGCTTTTCAATCGGATAAACTAACGGCGGGGGAAATTGATAATTTAAAGGTATACCGCGGAAATGAAGCGTTTATATATAGCGGAATCATCCTAATAAAGAGCGATAATGCCTTAGCGGAATATGATACCCTAAAAAAGACCTTAAGCAGTGCCAGGCTCAAAAATAAAGGTAAGACAAACACATATATGGTCGAAAATGCCGCTAAAGGCGAGGCGATTGTAATGGTTGAATTTTATCCGCATCGGGATGAATTATTTCAGGACTGGCAATATGACCTTTATGAGGAAATAGAGTTTTCAACAATGGGTACGGAGGAGAGCCATATCGGGATTGGTTCTTTTTATACGGAACTAAATGATATTAAGTTAAGTTATAATGAAGCCCGTGCCGCATGTGAAATCGGCCGTATTTTGTGGACGGATAAGCGTTGTTTTAATTATCCGAGCCTATCCGTCTATGATGCTTTGCGGAAAACTGATTTGAAAATCAATAATTTGAATTACATTATGACCATTAATCAAGCAGGCTTTTCGTTTGACGGGATCGAAATCGTCGAAACATTTTTTGAATATGGCGGATATAAAAAGGCGGCGGCGAAATTATTTATTCATGAGAACACATTACGCTATCGGATGCAAAAAATTAAAGACATTCTGCACCTTGATATGGACGACCCGATCATCAGCAGTGCATTGATTTTCCAGATGAAGCTGTGGCGTTTGCTCAAGGCTAAGTAATATAAGAGGGGTAGCAAATGTTTAAAGGGACAATTTTCGCGCGTTTTCGCCGAATTAATATCATTCTTTTCGCATTGGCGTTTGGGATTACAGCTATTGTGATGATATCATTTTTCAATATGATTACGTCAGGTACCTCCGCGGCATATGCCGAACGTTATACCGTCAGTACGGCCGAAGCATTAAGCGCCCACATCCAAAAGGAACTTTGGCTTATTTCGAAAGCCGCGGGATCAAGCGCGGTCATCGAATGGATGCTTGATGAAGATAATGAAGTCAAAAAAATAGCGGCATATCAGGAAATGACAGGAATAGTCGATGAACTTTACAGCTACAACCTTTATGTCGGTTTGGAATCGTCCCGCGCGGAGTATAATATCGATAATACCGAAGCGGGCATTTATTCGATCGGTATCCTTTCGGAAGACAATAAAAATGACGCTTGGTATTTTGCGTGTATTGAATCCGACAGTAATTATCTGTTAAGTGTTGACCGTGATCATCTAAAACACCGAAAACGGGTATGGCTTGATTATAAAGTGGTTAAAGATGGGGTTCCGCTCGGCGTTATCTGCACAGGCTTAGAGTTTTCCCATGTGGCGGGCGAACTTTTTTCCAAATATGAAAAAGATAATATGCGGGGCATTATCAT
>WQST01000240.1 GCA_009787745.1 Lachnospiraceae bacterium | reverse complement strand
CCGCCTTCGCCACCGCCACCGAAGACGCCTGCGCCGCCGCCGACGCCGCTGCCTATGCAGCCGTCGCCACCTACACCGATGCCGTCGCCACTGACGCCGTCTTCGATATCACCAAAATTAATGGATATAGAATAGAAGATATATTAATTAATGACTTACATCTAATAAGAACTGGTCGATTTAACGAAATTTCTTATGATTTCAGTATTTTTAAGAACATATTAGCTGATTTCCTAACAGCCTTACGCGATATCGATTGTAGCTATTGGGCTAACTGGTATGAAGCGCTTTATAATAATAACTTTGCATTTGAAGCAGAAGAAGTTATTAAGCGCTTTAACGCACCTGATGAATATATTAAGCAAGGAGCGGCGGCAGTTGGGCGATATATGGAGCGCTTAACGCAAGGTGCGGAACATATGAATGAAACACGCATTATCATATTGGGTGAGAAAGGGGCAGGTAAAACATGCCTTGCTCGCCGTTTAGTAAACCCAAATGCTGATATGACCTCTGTGCATGATAGCACCGAAGGGGTAGAAACAAGCTTATGGTCAATACGAACTGATGACGATGAGCGTAACGTAAAAGCACGGATTTGGGATTTTGCGGGACATGTTGTGACCCACGCTGCTCATCGATGTTTTCTTTCGGCGCGGTGTCTTTATATCATCGTTTATGACGGCCGCTCAGAACTTCGTAATCGGATTGAATATTGGTTAAATCATGTCAGGAACTATGGACATAATTCGCCAACGCTAATTCTGGTAAATATTCGTGATGGCAATCCGCCGCGTTTACTGGAAAATGACTTGCGTCGGGCATATCCGTTTATTCAAGGTTTCGCTTATGTAAATATTGATGAAATCGGGAATGAAATGGAAGATTTTCGCGCAAAAATCAAGGAACTTGTGCGGAATAATCTAAGCTGGAACAATCAGGTTATACCTGCTGCTGATTTTTATTTGAAGGAAAAGATAGAAGCGTTGTTTTTACGCGATAAAGGAAAAGCACTTGATAGCATACCGCGCATGAAATTTGATGAACTTGCCGCCGAATGTAAGATAGTTCCTGAGCGCGTTGAAGAGATCCTCGGTAGTCTAAATGAATTAGGTTCGAGTTTGTGGTATCCTGATTTAGCACAGTACAAATTAGTTGTACTAAATCCTGATTGGATTACGAATGGTATTTATAAAGCGATCAATTGGGGACGCCGAAATGACAAGAACCGGTTATCCAAGTCAGATTTTACACAAATATATCAGGAAGAACCTGAACGCTACCCTGAGGAGAAAGCGGAATTTATATTTAAGCTGATGCATAAGTACGAACTGGCATATTTCGAGAAAGAGGATATTATCATACCTTCACTGCTGGGGGATATGCCTGATAAATATTTGGGTTTTGAACAGGAGTTCGAGAATGATAGTTTATTAATGGAATACCGCGCTGAATCGTATTTACCTGAGAATATAATATCAAGATTAACCGTGCGGTTATGTGAGTATGTACAAAGCGAAGGTGATATTTGGTTAAAAGGCGCGGTTTTACATGATAATAAGGCGGACGCTTTTATTATTGAAGAAAGCGAAAACCGCATTAGTATCAGGGTAAGAGGAGCAGCGAAAACAGCTTTTTTAACAAAAATCCGCGAAACTATAAATAGCATTTTGGAAACGTACCGAAGCCAAAGACCTGAACCATGGTATCGGATTATTGATGATGCTTCCACGTCAAAATCAGTTTTACCAAAAGAGACTTTGGCATCAATGGATGACACCGTAATGAAATCGCAAAGTGATATAATAAGCGCTGCAAATGCGGAATTACCAATTCCGATTTCCGAATCAGGGCGAACAGTATCCACAATGTCGACAGTTAATAATTATAACATTATCATTGTTAAGAATTCAGATATTCACGGAAGCGTATTTAATGATACCAGCACGAGTAAAACCACAATACACGTTGAAATCAATATGCGCGATTGCGTTATTAATTTCCAAGGTGAAATAAAAAGTCTTGAGAAGGATTTGCGAAAGAAGGGCTTTTGTGAAGATGCTGATTATTTAAGCGATATTAACGACGTTTTCGACGAAGTACAAGAAATAATTGATAATCACCCATCGGATAAAGAGGAAATAAATAATGAGTTAACGAAGAAAGGCTTATTGTCTAAGTTTAAAGATTTGTACGATGAATTTACCGACAATGATTCAGAACTATATAAGCAAACAATTAAGTTGCGAAACGGTGCTAAAAGGGTGCAGTCGATACTTAACGCATATGATAATGTTGCTAAATGGATACCCGGAGCGCCGAGAGTCCCGGAACCATTACTAAAATTAGGCAAAAACTAACAAAATAAAGAGCGTATAATAAATTATTATATTCCGCATAAGACCATTATTTAACCAATCCCCAACCCCCTTTTAATTGAAGTTCGATGAGCGTATTTAACAAATGATAAAACCATTAATAATAATCGCATCCGGCATCTTACTCTGCACATTGCTGGTCATATATATAATCTTCGGCAAAGACGAAGAAAATAACCCCGATTTAGCTTATACTTCACCTGAGTATACCGAAATTGCCGCCCCCATAGAAGATGAGGTTCTCCCGCCCACGGAAACGCCGAAGGATGAGATTCATGTAATCTCCCTGCCTTCCGTTTGGTCGGTTGCTCGCGATATGACAGAATTTGCGCCGGGGTTTAATAAAGAACCAATTGGCGATGAACTATTTGCCTATATAAGCGGCGTGACTTTTCCTGTGACATTCGAAGAATTAATCCCCATCCTTAACGCGCGGGGGATTAATCCTAATGATTTAGAAGAAATTGCATCACAGTTTCCGAATATTATCAGTGATGATGAAGAAATTGAAATCACCCGTGATGAACTAGCCTTTCTCACCTTGCTTTATTATGATTTTGATGGTCACGAACAAATCGGTGAAATGATTTGTAATGTTATTCTCGCTGACGATTTCCTAGCGATTTTCCACGAACTTTACCTCAATAAATATCCGCTCGAAAGAGTTCGTCTGGTTGAGGAATTTGGCGGAAGTGACAGACTGGCGATGATAAACAATAATACCACCGCTTTTAATTACCGTAAGACCGCAACAGGTAAATTGTCTAAACATGCCCTTGGTTTAGCTATTGATATCAACCCCTTTTATAATCCTTATATTATCTATGATAATAAAGGCAACATCACCAGAATCTCTCCCGAAGGCAGTGATTTTTTCATTGACCGAAGCCAAGATTTCCCCCATAAGATTGATGAAAATGATCTGTGCTACCGCGTTTTTAAAGAGCATGGCTTTGTCTGGGGCGGTGATTGGATTAATGAAAAAGACTATATGCATTTCCAAAAATTACCGTGATTACAATACCTATATACCCCATCCAATACATTTTTTTCACATTTGTGTTAAACATGTATCATATTGCGCAGTATCTGTAGTAGAGATTACGCCTGTCTTTAAGTATACTTAAAACTAAAGAGAATAAAAGTGCTCTTATAATGTTATTTTGCAGAATTATGCAAAATAACCTCTTAATTTGTTTCAAGATACTCGGGGGCATTTGGGTAATAGGGAGAAATATATTGGATCTTTTTGAAATTGAACAGCAAATCTACGACACCGCCGTAAAGCGGATAGCTGAGGTCGGTGAAAATGGCGTAATTATGCTT
>WQST01000239.1 GCA_009787745.1 Lachnospiraceae bacterium | reverse complement strand
GACCCTGATGTCATTTGCCATAATTATCTTAACCGCCATCCCCTTAGGCATCTACACCGCCAAAACCGCCGATCGCCCCATCGACCGCATTATTATGACGGTCAATCAGATTTTTATGGCCGTTCCGCCCTTCTTCGTGGGTATAATATTGACCATGATTTTTGGTATCACTTTCAAATTGTTTATCCCCGGAAATTATATTTCTTATAAAGAAAATATAGCGGATTTTATCGCGTATCTATTTTTCCCCGCGTTAGCTTTGGCAATCCCCAAAGCCGCGATGGCGGTTAAATTACTGCGCAGTTCCGTCCTTAATGAAGCACGGCTTGATTATGTTCGAACCGCATACAGCAAGGGAAACAGCACCAATAATGTGCTGTATCGCCATGTTCTCAAAAATGCAATGATTCCGCTAGTGACTTTTCTTGGCATGACACTCGCCGAAATGATTGCGGGGAGCATTATTATCGAAAAAGTTTTCGGCATCCCGGGACTGGGGCGGATTTTGATTAATTCAATTTCCAACCGCGATTATCCCGTTGTGATGGCGATTATTACTCTGATAACATTTATGGTCTTGGTGGTTAATATAATTGTTGATCTTGTCTATGGCCTAATCGACCCTCGGATTAGAGTAGGTGAGTACCGAAAAAATAAGAGATTGCTAAATGATTAAAAAGGAAAAAAACTACAATTTAATCATCGGCGGAATTATTACGGCAGTTTTGATGATATTTATGTTTATCGGCATTTTTTATACCCCCCATGACCCGAACGCCATGGATTCTTCCCTTAAGTATGCCGATATGTCTTTAAAAAATCTATTTGGCTGTGACAATTTCGGGCGTGATTTGTTTAGCCGCGTTATGACGGGGAGTTTGGCGACCTTCAATGTCGCTTTAATAACTGTTTTGACGGGAACATTTTTCGGTGTGCTAATCGGTGCTTTGACGGGATATTACGGCGGCATTATTGATGAGATTTTAATGCGTGTAAATGATACAATCTTTGCTTTCCCAAGTATTCTATTGGCACTGGTGTTCGTCAGTATTTTGGGAAGCGGGCGAAATACGATTATTTTGGCGTTAGGTATTGCTTTTATTCCGAGTTTTGCCCGTATTGTCCGGGCGGAATTTTTGAAATACCGGGACATGGATTATATCATCAGCGCCAAGCTTATGGGCGCGGGGAATTTACGGATTATGTTCGTTCATATTTTACCTAATACATATCGAATTTTGCTTCCCGCGATTATTATCGGTTTTAACAATGCCGTTTTAGCCGAAGCAGGAATGAGTTATTTAGGAATCGGTGTCCAGCCGCCGCATCCAAGTTTAGGCTATATGCTATCGGATGCGCAATCGCATTTTTCGCAGATGCCAATGATGGCACTGGCACCCGGAACGGTGTTGATTTTGTTGATTTTAGGATTTAGTTTATTAAGCGACGGGTTGAGTAAGAGTAAAGCATATTAACTGAGATTCTTTGCCTTCGGAACTTAGTACAGGAGTTTAAATGAGTACCCCCATCCTTACCGTAAATGATTTGAATATTGAATTTCATGACCACTTGATTCCTGAAACCGTGGTCTATGATTTTAACCTGACCCTTTACGCGGGTGAGACAGTCGGTATTGTTGGCGAATCAGGTTCGGGCAAATCAATGTGCGCTTTGGCAATCGCGGGGTTGCTAAGGCGAAAAGACATGAAAAAAAGCGGTGAAATCATTTATAACGGACATAATTTGCTGAGTTGTTCGCGGGAAATTTTAAGAAAATACCAAGGCAATGATTTAAGTATCGTTTTTCAAGAGCCAATGACGGCACTGAATCCTGTCAAAAAAATCGGCCAGCAAATAGAAGAGAGCCTTAAGCTTCATACCTCATTAACGAAAAATGAATGTTACGAAAAAACAATCAAAATGCTTAGTGATGTAGAACTTAATAATCCCGAGCGAATTTATCGGCAATACGCCCATGAGCTTTCGGGGGGGATGCGCCAGCGGGTTATGATTGCGATGGCGATGATTTGCGAACCGAAAATATTAATCGCCGATGAAATCACAACAGCATTGGATGTGATTATCGAATCGCAAATCATTGATTTACTTAAACGATTAAATAATGAAAGAAAAACCGCAATTTTATTTATCTCCCATGATTTAAATTTGGTTAAGAAACTATGTGAACGCGTAATTGTTATGCAAGGGGGGTACGTCATGGAAAGCGGCGCAACAGAAGAAGTTTTTCGAAACCCCCAAGCCGATTACACAAAAAGCCTAATAAATGCAGGAGCGAGATTTTATTAATGGACAACATCCTCACAGTCAATAATTTATGCGCTTTTCACACAGGCACAAGCAGAAGCGAAGAAAATAGCAAACAAAAAAAAAGACGGCAAATTCTGTTCAACGTTTCATTTGCGGTGAAAAGCGGTGAAATACTGGGTTTGGTCGGTGAAAGCGGCAGCGGAAAAACAACCCTTGTCAAAACGCTTCTTGGTATTAATAAAGATTTCACGGGAAAAGTAGAACATTATTCGGAAAAACCGCAAATGATTTTTCAAGACCCTTACAGTTCGCTGAACCCTGTTCGGAAGGTGGGCTGGATTTTAGAAGAAGCTCTTAAAATTAAAGGAAATTTTTCAAAAGACGAAAGAAAGAAAAAAGTCGCCTATATTCTTGGAAAAGTAGGTCTTGACGACAACATTGCCGAACGTTTTCCCTATCAACTATCAGGGGGGCAACGCCAACGTGTCAGCATTGCCGCCGCCTTGATAACCGAGCCGCGCTTACTGATCGCCGACGAACCTGTTTCGGCACTTGATGTAACAATCCAATCACAAATCCTTGACCTTCTCAATATGCTGCATCAAGAAATGGGTCTTTCAATAATATTCATTTCTCATGACCTGCGCGTAGTATACAAAATGTGTGAGCGGATTCTAATCATGAATAAAGGTATAATAATAGAAGAAGGAAACCGCCAAGATATCTTCGATAACCCGAAATCAGCTTATACGAAGAAATTGCTGGCGGCGGCGGGGTATTATGATAAATAATTATTTTGCAATGTTCCCGCAATAATGTTAGTATATAAGCATGACGAAATTTTATCCCCAAAATTACATTGATTCTACTTATAACATCCCTTTTGAGGAACTATACAACAAAGGTTTCCGCGGTCTTATCTTTGACATTGATAATACCCTAGTTGAACATGGCGCGCCTGCAAACGCTAAGGCAGTCGAACTATTCAAGAGGTTGAAAAAGATCGGTTTTAAAACCATGATTTTATCAAATAACAATGAGCGGCGGGTTAAATCTTTCGCCGGCTCAGTCGCAAGTAATTATATCCATAAAGCGGGAAAGCCGAAGCGCAAAAATTACTTAAAAGCAATGGAAATAATGGGAACTGATATTAAAACATCAATCTTAATCGGCGATCAGCTGTTTACCGATATCTGGGGTGCGAATCGGCTCAGAATGAATAATTATCTGGTCGCTCAGATTGATAAAAAAGAAGAAATCCAGATTGTTATCAAGCGATTCTTTGAAAAGCCGATTCTTTATTTCTACAAAAAGAAAAATAGAGGTAATCGATGAACATAGACGGAACGACCCCAATTTATGGCTTGATCGGCAACCCCACCAAGCACACCCTATCACCGCGGCTTCACAATACTTTAGCGGAAATGACGGGGATTAAGATGATTTA
>WQST01000238.1 GCA_009787745.1 Lachnospiraceae bacterium | reverse complement strand
GCTAATTTAATTGCATCGTTACTCATCATCGCGCCTGTTTCGGCAAGGCTTATGATTTCCTTAAGTTTTTCCTGCGGATAGTCGGATTTGTTAGTTAATTCTAAAATGATACCATTTATTTGGCGGTTACTCTTCCCGAACGGAATCTTAACACAAACCCCTGAATCCAGATGCTCTTGCAAAAATTCGGGGATTTTATATTGAAAAGGCCGATCGACATTTTCATGAACGATATCGACGATGATGTTGGCGTATAAGTATGCAGTCAAGTAAATGTTACCTTTCTTTCTCTGTCAGGCGCTTATATCATGACTAGCGTCATTATATCATGATTTCCTTCGGAAATCATGCCCCTCTGGGGGGGATGCGCACTAAAGCTGCGCGGATATAATGACTAGCGTCATTATATCATACTTTGCTTTTAAAGGATAATCATAAAAATTATCTCTTTTAAATATATAATCGGGTAGGAGGTAGATAATTATTTTATCTACCGACCTCCCACACCACCTTACTTACCGTTCGGTATACGGCGGTTCTATTATCTTACCAAGATTGATACAATTTTGGGCGGCGGTTCTTGCCGTCCGTCTGGTCGGTGGAGTGACTAAAACCACTTGATAAAAGGGCTTTATATGTGGCATCAAATATTCTTTTGACAGAACTACTTCCATGTCTTTCAAAATCGTTAATACTCAACACCGGCACTGTGTTTTCACTATTGCCGAAACACTCCGACTCTATTTCCTTGATGAGCGCTCTTTACTTAACTAATAATAACACACCACTTGGTTGATGTGGAATTTAAAATGTTAAGAGTTCAGACGGCAAAATGCTTGTTCTCAAAGTTTTTCTTGACAAGCTCTCATTTTTTCGATATGCTTTATAGAAGCGTAGCAAACACAGGAGGTGCGGCATTGGCAATTAGCTATAGCAAATTATGGAAGTTGCTCATCGATAAAAAAATGAAGAAAAAAGATTTACAGAGAGTTTCTGGGATTAGTTCGTCTTCGGTCGCAAAACTCGGTAGAAATGAGAATGTTAATACGGATATTCTTCAAAAAATATGCTCCTCGTTGCATTGCGATATTAGCGACATTATGGAGATGGAAAGCGACGAAAAAACCTAACGAATCATCGGCATCACTCGTTAGAGGACGAGCCGACGAGTGGATTGAAGAAATAGTTATAGATGGATTAAAGGCGGTAGATTTATTCAGTGGGTGCGGAGGGATGTCTCCGGGCTATCAAAACGTCGGGATTTGATATTGTGGCCGCTTACGACAATTGGACTCCGGCAGTCGATGTGTACCGTATGAATCTTGACCACCCTATATATGAGCCGGATTTAGCTGAAGAGGGTGTGCAGGAGAGCATCAAGGAAATGAAACCAGACATTATCATAGGCGGTCCCCCTTGTCAGGACTTTTCATCTACCGGACACCGAAATGTCAACTTTAGTTGCGCTATTCTTACAAAGACGTACTGTGACATTATCACGGACGCTCTTCCGAAATATTTTGTTATGGAGAATGTGCCTGAAATTACAAAAAGGAAATTCTTGGAGAAATCATTGAAAGATTCAGCCGGATATGGATTGATTCAACAATCATTGACTCAATCCTTTGCGGTGTTCCGCAATTACGAAAGCGTTATGTGCTTATTGGTTGCCTCGGAGCCGAGGATGGATTCATGCAGTCTTTTTTAGAAGAGAACTATTCAGATAAGCCTATGACAATGCACGATTATTTAGGGGATTCCCTTGGAGTTGAATACTAGACAAGACACGTAAATCGAAATTACAAGATATTTTTGATAGCGACCTACCTTGGACTGCTTGATGTTAAGAAAATTGGTTCTTAGTGCCGCTCTCGGTCGTGGAGGAGGCTATACAGTTAATTGTAAAAAAAGAGATTGAGCATTTCAAGTACGACCCGAATATGAAAATGATAATACAACCAGGTTAAGTTCGAGGTGTTTAAATGGCTGATGTTTTCGACAAAGCGATGCGCTCGGCGGTTATGAGCAAAGTTCGCTCCAAAGGCAACAAGTCAACGGAACTTCGGCTAATTGAGATTTTCGCCGAGCGAGAGATTAAAGGTTGGCGGCGTAATTACCCCGTCAAAGGACATCCTGACTTTGTATTTCCGATGAAAAGAATAGCCGTGTTTGTTGATGGTTGTTTTTGGCACGGTCACGATTGCCGAAACACCCGACCAAAACAAAATGAGGACTTCTGGTCGGCAAAGCGGGAAAAGAACAAAGTTCGTGATAGCGCAACCACAGAGATGTTTGAAAGGCGCGGCTGGAAGGTACTCCGAGTTTGGGAATGTGAGTTGAAAAAGAAAAACTTGCCTATGCTATTCGCTAAACTCAATGAGTTATTTGATAGCGGAGAATAAGATGCTATGACCCGACAAGAACTAATCGACTTCTGCTTGACATTTCCCGCTGTTTACGAGGATTATCCTTTGACGATATAACCGACCCCGGAGCATGGGCAGTTATTCGCCATAGGTTTTATATGCCAAATACCTGCTTGAAATTTGAAAATGCAATAAAATTCAAGTTTCAACTTAGCTACAAAAAGTCGATAACCTCGTCAATGTGCGAATCGCGGGTGGTGTTGCCGTAATATTTCGTGTGCGTTCCGTTGCTGATAACGAACGCCTCGCGTATGGACACGCCGCGCCGTTTCAACTCGATATGTATGAGAGGTAGACCGTTGACAAGGATGGTCACGTCATATCGGTTTTTATACGTGCCGTCGTTGCTTTCATCGCAACGTAAAAGCAAAAGCGGTGTCGCTTTCCTGTATTTTTTTAGTTTTTTCTAAAACTCCTCATTGGGGTTGGCAAGCTCATCGGCAAAGAAGCGTTCCCATTCGTCATCGCTGAATTTATAGATGTTCAAGAATTCGAGGTGTTCGCGCAGGTTTGCAATTAAATCCTGTTCCGACGAGGATGGAAACAATGCGGGCTTGCTCTTGAAGCGAAGGCAAAGGCATTTTTATCCAAAAGCACAATTCATTTTACGCTACCGAGCGAGTTTATCCAACTAACTGATTTTTCAATATAATCAAATTGGTTAGCGGCTCCATAATGCTCAATTGAATAAATTCCTTTATATGAATTCAACTTAAGCCTCTTTAGTATCTCTTCAATCTTTATAACACCATATCCAATCGGACTTGGATAGTATTGTTCTCCATTAACCGAACTTACTTGCTGTTCCCCACTATGCTTGACAATAGAACGATCTTTTAAATGCACATGTACAATCTTCTTTTTTAATTTCTCAAAAAATGAAACTTCATCTTCATTCCAAAATGAAAAATTACCTGTATCAAAAGCGCATCGAACTATATCACACCGTTCTAAAAATTGCAAAATCCCTTTTCCTGATAAAGGGGACATTACATTATCATATACCTCAAGACATATAGCAATGTTTTTTTTATCAGCATACTCGCTAACCAGCTTAACACAGTTGATCATCTGTTCTATCTCTTGCTCCTGCATCTCATTACAACTGATTAGCCCCGGAATAATCAAAATTTTCTTCACATTTAGTTCATTTACCATATCAATTATATATTTCGTATCACTAATATCATTATTTCTGCCAAAATCACATTCATGACATATACATCCAATCTTAAGATCAGCAAATTGCAAAGTTTTATTTACCTCATCATATGCATTCTTCAAATAGGATGAAT
>WQST01000237.1 GCA_009787745.1 Lachnospiraceae bacterium | reverse complement strand
TTCGACCGAATTGACCGCGATTGATTTCGGCGAAGGATTTTATCGCACCCCGATCGAAACATCCTATCATAGCTATCTTGATTCCCATCACGAACTTTTCAAAGAACGTGACGATAAATATATTTGCCTGATGGATTTGGCGCAGATTGCTATGCGCAAGCTGAAAAAGGACGGCCGGCTTAATGATATGGAAGAAACGGACGAAATAAACGCCTGCTCCATCGTCGTTCCCGTTGAAGTTACCACTGACGAAGGCGTCATAAACGAAGAATGGCTTGTCATGTTCAAAAATGAGACGCATAACCATCCGACGGAAATAGAGCCTTTCGGCGGCGCGGCGACATGTTTGGGCGGAGCAATCCGTGACCCCTTGTCGGGACGCGGCTATGTCTATCAGGCGATGCGGATTACAGGCGCCGCCGACCCGACCACTGCGCTTGGCGAAACACTGAGGGGGAAACTGCCGCAGAAAAAGCTTGTTACGACATCGGCGCACGGTTATTCATCATACGGAAATCAAATCGGTTTATCGACCGGACTGGTCAAAGAAATATATCATCCGAATTATGTCGCGAAACGTCTGGAAATGGGCGCGGTGATTGCCGCGGCTCCGCGTTCGGCAGTAGTCCGCAAAAGCGCCGACCCCGGGGATATCATTATTTTGTTGGGGGGAAGGACAGGCCGTGACGGTTGCGGAGGAGCGACAGGCTCGTCAAAAGTCCATACGGAAAGTTCAATCGAAACGTGCGGTGCGGAAGTACAAAAGGGCAATGCCCCGACGGAGCGTAAAATTGTCCGTCTATTCCGCCGGAGCGAAGTCAGCCGTTTAATCAAAAAATGTAATGATTTCGGTGCGGGGGGCGTATCGGTGGCAATCGGTGAACTGGCGCCCGGACTGGTAGTAGACTTAGACCGGGTACCGAAGAAATATGCGGGGCTTGACGGTACGGAACTGGCAATTTCCGAGTCGCAGGAGCGGATGGCGGTAGTCGTTGACCCTGACGATGTGAATAAATTTTTGGCATATGCGGCGGAAGAAAATTTGGAAGCCGCGGTGGTCGCGTGTGTAACAAAAGAAGAGCGTCTGGTTCTTAAATGGCGCGGAAAGAAAATTGTTGATTTATCACGGGCATTCCTTGATACGAACGGCGCTCATCAAGAAGCGAAAGTCTTGGTCAAGATGCCTGACGAAAATGAAAACCCTTTCCGCAAAGTCACTTTAGCGAAAGTCGCGGAAGATTTAGCTAATAATGATTATCAGGCGGCATGGCTTAATACTTTATCCGACCTTAATGTCTGTTCACAAAAAGGTCTGGTCGAGATGTTCGATTCCTCAATCGGAGCAGGAAATGTGATCATGCCTTACGGCGGAAAATATCAACTGACGGAAAACCAAACAATGATCGGTAAACTGCCGTTATTAAACGGCGAAACCGATACCGTTACGATGATGAGCCATGGTTTTGACCCATATTTGTCCGATTGGAGCCCTTACCACGGAGCGATTTTTGCGATTACCGAATCGATAGCGAAGATCGTCGCAAGCGGCGGTGATTACCAAAAAATCCGCTTTTCTTTCCAGGAATATTTCAAGCGGATGAGCCATGACCCCAAGCTTTGGAGCCAGCCTTTCGCCGCGCTTTTGGGTGCGTATGACGCCCAAATCGGTTATGGCCTTCCCTCGATCGGCGGCAAAGACAGCATGTCGGGGACATTTAACGATATCGACGTACCGCCGACGCTGATTTCGATTGCCGTAAATACCGCTCAGGTACAGAATATTATTACCCCTGAACTTAAGGCGGCAGGCAATTACTTAATTCACTTCATCGCCCCGCGCGATGAATATGAGATTCCGATTTATGAAAAAGTCGGCGATACTTACCGGCAGATTTTGGCGCTGATTGAGGAAAAAATAATCATTTCCGCTTATGCCGTTACTTCCCATGGGCTTGCCGCCGCCATCAGCAAGATGGCGTTCGGCAATATGTCAGGGGTAAAAATTAATGAAGATATCCGCCCGAAGAATCTGTTTATGAATAATTCCGGCGATATTTTAGCGGAAGTTAATAAAGAATTATTAGATAAGCTTGACGAATATGATTTCGAGTATGCGATAATCGGTGTTGTCACGGATGATGCGGCTTTTACGGGGGCGGATTTTAGCATAACCGCCGCAGAAGCATTAGAAGCATGGAGCCAAAAATTAGAGGATGTTTTCCCGACCCGTTCGGCGCATGAAACGGATAGCGATTTTACCGAACCTGCTTTATATAAAACCGGCAGTTTTTATGTATGTAAAGAAAAAACCGCCCGCCCGACGGTCTTTATCCCGGTTTTCCCGGGGACGAACTGCGAATACGACTCGCTTCTTAAGTTCAAGGAAGCGGGGGCGAAGGTCGTGACGAAAGTTTTTTGCAATAACAGTTCTGCGGATATCATCGACTCGGTCGCGGCATTTAAAGCGTCGATTGATAAAGCGCAGATTATTATGTTCCCCGGCGGATTTTCGGCGGGTGACGAGCCTGACGGAAGTGCGAAATTTTTTGCCGCCGCTTTTCGGAATGATTATATAAAAGAAGCGGTTATGCGTCTGCTTAATGAAAGGGACGGTTTGATTCTCGGGATTTGCAATGGTTTTCAGGCTTTGATTAAGCTGGGCTTAGTACCGCATGGCGAGATAGTCGGGCAAAAAGACGATTCGCCGACGCTTACATATAATACGATTGGGCGTCATATTTCGAAGATGGTTTATACGAAAGTAATGTCAAATAAATCGCCTTGGCTTATGGGCGCGGATGTCGGGGCAGTATATGTAAACCCCGCTTCCCATGGGGAAGGGCGCTTTGTCGCACCAAAAGAATGGCTTACGCGTTTGAACGAAAACGGGCAGGTAGCGACATGTTATTCAAACCCCGACGGCTTAATTTCCATGGACGAAGAGTGGAATATTAACGGTTCATTTGCCGCGATTGAAGGCATCACTTCGCCTGACGGGCGGGTTTTCGGAAAAATGGTGCATGTCGAACGCGTTAACCGCGGCAGTGCGATTAATATCTACGGACAGCAGGATATGAAAATCTTTGAATCAGGTGTTAAGTATTTTGTTTGACACTTTTAGCATTTAACGTTATAGTTAGTTATGTAAAAATTTACGTGTAAAATATTAAGGAGAAGATCATTATGAAACTACTTGTTTGCCCTCATTGCGGAGAAGAGATACGCTCCGATGCATTACGAGCCCAAGGGCTGTCGGCTGAGGAAGTAACAGCCAAAATGAACGCTATTAAAGAATGTTCCGCTTGCGGAAAGAAAATGCAGAAAAAAAACGCTTTATTAAACGGTGTCCTGCCAATGTTTTTGATTAACTTTTCGATTGGTGCGGTGTATTGCTGGACGTTGTTCAAGGAATATGTAAACGAATTTACAGGCTTTGACCGCTGGGTAACGGAATGGTGTTTTTCCTTCGCGATCTTTTTCCTCGGTATGTCGGCGGCCTTCGGCGGTAAAATCGTGGAAAAGAATCCACGGAAATCAGCTTTTATGACGATGGTATTTTTCGTGACAGGCTGGTTAGTGACAGGGCTTGGAATCCGCATCAGTAATCCTGTCGTGATGGTTTTGGGCTTTGGGGTCATTCAGGGAATGGGCTTAGGCTTGGGCTACATAACCCCTGTTAAAACGATGATGATTTGGCTTGACGGCAAGAAAGGCTTTGCCGCGGG
>WQST01000236.1 GCA_009787745.1 Lachnospiraceae bacterium | reverse complement strand
TGCTGAACTTTATGGAATGGGGACGACAGTAGTTTGTGCCACCATCGATGAAGGGCGGCTTAGTATTGCCAATGTCGGCGACAGTCGTCTTTATTGGGCTGACCCGACAAGTAAGACAATCCGCCAGATAACGAGAGACCATTCATTAGTCGAAGAAATGATCCGTATGGGCGGGATGGAAAAAGAAGCGGCGAAGAATCATCCCGATAAGCATATAATTACTCGGGCGATTGGTGCGAAAGACCGTTTAGTGATTGATTCGTTTTATGAAGAGCTAAATCAAGGTGAGATAGTCTTACTGTGTTCGGACGGTTTGAGTAATATGCTGGACGATGAAGAAATCGGCGGAATTTTATATAGTGATGATGATATTAATGAAAAAGCAAATCAATTGATTAAAGCGGCTAACGATAATGGCGGTAAGGACAATATCGCTGTAATTCTTATAAAAATTTGATTACAGGTAAAATGTAATCTAATTTTGTGCTTGCGCCCAAATTCGCAGGTAATGGCAAGCATGGAGGTAAAATATGATCAAAATCGGAATGATAATCGGAGAACGATACGAAATATTAGAAAAAATCGGCACAGGCGGCATGAGCGATGTTTATAAAGCTAAATGTCACAAACTTAACCGCTTCGTCGCAGTAAAAGTACTTAAGCAAGAATTTTCTGAAAACGCCAATTTTGTCTCAAAATTTCGGATTGAGGCGCAAGCGGCCGCAGGATTAAGCCATCCTAATATTGTTAATGTTTATGACGTCGGCGAAGAAAACGGCATTTATTATATTGTCATGGAATTGGTCGAAGGCATCACCTTAAAGAAATATATCGAAAAGAAAGCCAGGCTATCAGTAAAAGAAGCGATCAGCATTACGATTCCTATTTGTATGGGTATTGAAGCCGCTCATAATAACCATATTATCCACCGCGATATCAAACCGCAAAATATCATTATTTCCAAAGACGGAAAAGTTAAAGTGACGGATTTCGGGATTGCCAAAGCCGCCACCAGCAATACAATTACCTCCAATGTCATGGGTTCTGTTCACTATACCTCACCTGAACAGGCAAGGGGCGGTTTTTCCGATGCGAAAAGTGATATCTATTCGCTTGGCATTACGTTGTTCGAAATGCTGACAGGCCGGGTCGCGTTTAATGGTGAGACGACAGTTGCTATCGCGATTAAACATATTCAGGATGATATGCCGTCGCCGCGTGATTATGTCGCAGAAATTCCTTTAAGTATTGAACAAATCGTCCATAAATGCTGTCAGAAAAGCCCTGATCGCCGTTATCAAACGATGAGTGAATTGATAAATGACCTTAAAAAATCATTGCTTAACCCTGATGATGATTTCGTTAAAGTTACTCACCCTGATGAGGAGGCGGCGACACAAGCTATAACCGATCAGGATTTGGCGGCAATAAAAAAGCAACGCCAATTGCGTACCGATATGTTAGATGCTTCGGAAGAAACGGATAGCTTCGAGCATGACGATGATGAATATGAGTATGAAGAAGACGAGCATGATGATTATGACGGCGAATACTATGATGAAGATGAAGACTACAACCCGAAGATGGAAAAGGTAACGACGGTTTTAGCAATTATTGCGGCGGTTTTAATCGGTTGTGTGGTTCTGTTTGTGGCAGGACAGGCTTTTGGTTTATTCCAGTTTAACCTGTTCGGCGAAAGGACGCCCGAAGATGAAATAGAAGCGGAAATGGAATACGTTGAGATGATTGCCGTAATGGGAATGCGCGAAGACGATGCTAAACGGGCTTTGATTAGTCTGGGCTTGACCCCTGAAATAGAAACGGCAGAGAGTGCCGATTTCGAAAGCGGAACAGTTATCAGAGCGTCATTTCGTGAGGGTGAAATGGTAGCTGTCGGAAGCAACGTGATTTTGACGGTCAGTATCGGAACAGAAGGGGTTACGGTTCCTCATTTGGTTAATAAAACAATTGAAGAAGCGATTACGGAGCTTAATCGCGTTGGATTCACATATTCTCGCTCTGACGATTATGACGACCATATCGCTTCGGGTAATGTCTTTAAACAAAGCCCTGAAGCAAATACAAAAGCCGCTCCCGGGGCGATGATTAATCTATGGGTAAGCTTAGGGCCTGAAGAAAAAAGGATAGCGATTCCTTATTTGATCGGCTTAACGGAAGAAGAAGCGATTATCACTTTGCGGGAAGCGGGATTAAAAGAAGGCAGTATTACAGAAACAACAAATGAGAATGAAAGCTTGATTGGGCTGGTTTGCTATCAATCTTATTCAGGCGGGATTTTGGTTGAAGCAGGTACAGTGGTTGATTTGCAAATATCGACAGGTGTGGCAGGAGCGTATTATTATTATATTGACAGTATTTCGGGTCCGTCTTTCGATGAGGATCCTGAGTTTAAACCCGGGTCAACAGTCAGGATGATTATTCTCGCCGATGATGGTACACAGCTTCAGGATATCGAAACGACTTCGTTTCCTGTTCAGGTTAGTTTTTCGAATATTAAAAGCCCTTACGGGAAAATTTTGCTTCGCTATATAAACCAAATTGATGCTTTTACAATAAATCATGAAGACGGAACAGTTGAAACGATTGAAGGGCGTATTGAGAGTAAGGAAATAACCAGACTTATTGATTTCATCCAACAATAAATTATCAATCATTTAAACATCTACGGAAGGATTTAATGCAGGGAAAAATCATTAAAGGGATTGCCGGATTTTATTATGTTTATGCTGAGACGTCAGACACCATTTTTGAATGCAAAGCAAAAGGTATTTTCAGAAAAGATGGGATTAAACCGTTGGTTGGCGATAATGTGATTCTTGATGTCACGGATGATGAGTCTAAGATTGGTAATATTAATGAAATTCTACCGCGTACAAATGCCCTTAACCGACCCGCTGTCGCCAATATCGACCAAGCAATGATTATCTTCGCGATTTCAAAACCCGACCCAAGTTATAATCTTCTCGACCGCTTTCTGATCACAATGGAAAGGCAAAACATCCCTTGTATTATTTGTTTTAACAAAAAAGACCTTGCGACGGTAAAAGAGCAGGAGGAACTTAGAAAAGACTATGAATCTTGCGGTTTTCGGGTCTTGTTTTGCAGTGCTAATTTAAGCGAGGTGCGTGAAGACGATGGGATGGCTTTGGTTAGTGAAGCACTCAAAGGGAAAAGTACCGTCTTCGCAGGGCCGAGCGGTGTCGGTAAATCAACTATTTTGAATCTATTATGTCCCGGTGCAGGGATGGCGACTGCCGAAATCAGCAAAAAAATCGCCCGCGGCCGTCATACAACCAGACATTCCGAAATTTTCGCTTTAGGTGAAAGTACATATATATGTGATACCCCGGGCTTTACCTCGCTTTATCTTGCGCAAATGGATAAAGAAGAGCTAAAAGATTGCTACCGCGAATTTTCCGACTATGCTGATTTATGCAAATTCCGCGAATGCGCTCACTTGAGCGAACCTGATTGTAAAGTTAAGGAAGCGTTAGAAAAGGGGAAGATAAGCAGGATTCGTTATCAGAATTATGTGAAGTTGTATGAGGAACTTAGAAGTTTGAAGAGATATTAATACGATAATATAATAGACTTATGATTGATATTCAGGACTTAATCGATTTAGTGATTAGGTTCTTTTTTTCTGCTCATTTCGTCGATAGAGTAAAAAAACGCAGAGACGTGCAGAAAGAAGGTACATACGATGG
>WQST01000235.1 GCA_009787745.1 Lachnospiraceae bacterium | reverse complement strand
ATAGCATTAACAAGGGAACACACCGTTGGTATCGGTTAACCCCAAAAATCAGAGTGAGCCGCTACTCTTCGGAGTGGCGGCTCGTTTTTAGCTTGCGAATCACGATGGAGAATGAGTATCCTCGGAAGTGAAAAGTAAACCTCAACATAGCACCACCTCCTATTCTGAACCCGATAGGATTCTGATGGGGTGGGTTAACCGCCGTTGTGTCCCTTGTCTGCCTAAATGGTAAATCCATTCGGCATAAGTAAAATATATCGTACTAAGTGTATCTCGTCAATAAGATTTTCCGTACTCAAACTCCTGCATAAAATTCTTGATAATTATCTGGCCTTCCGGAGTAAGGATTGACTCGGGGTGAAACTGGACGCCATATACCGGATAATTTTTGTGGCATACCGCCATGATTTCATCATCAATTGTCTTGGCGATGACACTAAGTTCTTGCGGTAATGTTTCTTTCACTCCTGCTAAAGAATGGTACCGTGCCGCCTGTATCTTGGGCGGAAGGCCTTTAAACAAAGGGTTTTCACTATTAGTCATAACAATCGAGGATTTTCCGTGCATCAGTTTATGGGCATAGGATACCGTGCCGCCGAAGGCTTCATAAATAGCTTGATGGCCAAGGCAAATTCCCAGAATCGGGATTTTATCAAAAAACTGTCTAATGACGCCGATACAAATGCCTGCGTCTTTTGGACGGCCGGGGCCGGGGGAGATAACAATACGGTCGGGCGATATCCCCGCGACGGCGTCCGCCATAATTTCATCGTTTCGGATAATTTTGATATTATCATCAAATATTCCGATTAATTGATATAAATTGTATGAGAAACTATCATAATTATCGATCAGAAGCACCATCAGTCTATCCCTCCCGCCGATTGTATGAGAGCGTTCCGGACCGCTTTTGACTTATTAAGGCATTCCTGATATTCCGCTTCCGCATTACTGTCCGCGACAATTCCCGCTCCTGAGCGGATGAAGACCTTGCCGTTTTTTTTGTATGTAATCCTTATCGCGATACAAGTATCCATATTGCCTGTGAAATCAATATATCCGATGGCGCCGCCGTAAATACCGCGCTTGCTTTGTTCCAGTTCATTGATTATCTGCATGGCGCGTATCTTCGGCGCGCCCGATAATGTCCCCGCAGGGAGCAAGGCGTTAATGGCGTCAAGACCGCTTTTATCTTCCCGAATATCTCCGCTTACGGTCGAACCGATATGCATAACATGGGAGAACTTTAAAACGGACATATATTTTAAAACGGCGACAGAACCAATCTTACTAATCTTTCCTAAGTCGTTCCTGCCAAGGTCAACCAGCATATTGTGTTCGGCAAGTTCTTTTTCATCCGCTAATAAATCTTGTGAAAGCGCGTCATCCTCCGGCTCGGTTTCACCCCGCGGGCGTGTTCCCGCTAAAGGAAAAGTGAATAGCTTTCCGTTATGAAGCTTAACCAGCGTTTCCGGGGACGCTCCGGCGATTTCAAGGTCATTTCCGCTGAAATAGAACATATATGGCGAGGGATTAATTGTTCGCAGAACACGGTACGTATCAAGTAAACTGCCGTCAAATTCCGCTTCAAAACGGTTGGAAAGCACGACTTGAAAGATATCGCCTTCTTTGATGTATTCTTTAGCTTTTAAAACCATTTCACAAAATTCATCTTGGGAAAATAACGCTTTAAATTCCGACTTAAGCCGCGGGGGTGCGGTTTGCTCAGGTTTTCCGAATTTTACTAGGTTTTTCAGTTGCTCAAGCTTCGCTTTCCCGCTTTCATACTCGGCGGTAAAATTTTCGGTACTGATATTAACAATCAAAACGATTTTTTGGCGGTAATTATCAAAGGCAATCACTTTGTCGAAAAGCATCAGATCGACGTCCTGAAAATGCTCCGTATCAGGTGCCGAAAGGCATAATGACGGTTCGGAATATTTCGCGTAATCATAAGCAAAATAACCGACAAGCCCGCCTGTAAATGGCGGTAAGTTATCAAATTTCGGGCTTTTGTGTCCGGCGATTACCGCTTCGATATATTGGTTAGGAGCATTAGTTTGGATAGTTTCTTCGCCGTTTGCGGAGACGATTTTCATGGTACCGTCGATACAGGTGATTTCCATCTTGGGGTCAAAGCCCAAAAAGGTATATCGCCCCCACATCTTATTATCTTCGGCGCTTTCTAAAATAAAGCAATGCCGGCTGACGGCTTTTAGTTTCTTTAATACTTCAATCGGAGTAACATTATCAGCAAATATCTCGGTACTGACAGGGATAATGTGGTATAACCCTGTTTCGGCTAATTGTTTGATGTTTTCTAATGTCGGTGTGACCACTTTACGTCCTCCTGTTCTTTATGCTATTTCTTTATTTTCGACCGCAGCGCGTATTTTTAAATCCGCCATCAATTCATTGAATTGTAAAAGGTCAAGTGACTGAGCGCCATCACAAAGCGCTTTGGCGGGGTCATTATGTGTTTCGACCATAATTCCGTCCGCTCCGACCGCGAGGGCGGCTTTGGCCAGGGGTGCTACTAAGCTTCTTATTCCCGCCGCATGACTGGGGTCGGCGATTACAGGTAAATGCGACTTTTGTTTTAGCAGGATGATTGCTGACAAATCAAGCGTATTGCGGGTCATTGTTTCAAAGGTACGGATTCCGCGCTCACACAAAATCACGTTATTGTTCCCTGATGCGACAATATATTCCGCGCTCATCAGAAATTCTTCAATGGTGTTGGCAAGCCCGCGCTTTAATAACACGGGTTTATTAATCTCGCCGACCGCCCTGAGCAAATCAAAGTTTTGCATGTTCCGTGCGCCGATTTGCAGGATATCTACGTCGTCAAATAAATCAATTTGATTTTGATTCATAATTTCCGAGACGATCGGCAAGCCCGTTTCCTGCTTCGCGGCCTTAAGCATTTCAAGGCCTTCCGCTTTTTTTCCTTGAAAAGCATACGGGGATGTTCGTGGTTTGAATGCGCCGCCGCGAAGGATTTTAGCGCCGCTGTCTTTCACGCTGCGGGCGATTTTAATTATTTGTTCTTCGCTCTCCACCGAACAGGGCCCTGAAATTACGGTGAAATATCCTTCGCCGATATTCACATCACCCACACGGATAATCGTATTATCTTCATGGACAGTTCGGTTGACCGCTTTATATTGTTCGGTAATGCGTTTGCCATAAGATATGATATCATTTGTTTGCACAGCATGGTCTAAATCTACTTCCGCAGTATTTCCGATCAGGCATACGGCGGTGTGTTCCGTTCCGACACTCAAAATAGTAGAAAAGCCTTTTTGCTCCCAGTCTAAAATAAAATGCTCTATCTTTTCTTTTTCGACATTCGGTTTGAGGATAAATACCATAATAATTCTCCTGTTTAATTTGACTGTTTAAATTACATAAAAAAACCCTGACAAAATAAATATAATTTGCCAAGGACGAATAATCTTATCCGCGGTGCCACCTTGATTTACGGCATAATACCGTACTCTTCATGAGATACATACCCTCAGCGGTCCATTTAGCAATCTGCATCCCGACCCGGCTCTCAGCCCCCCGGACTCTCTGTGCGCGCATTATTGCTGTTATCTCCGCTTCAACGGTTTCTGATTAAATTTGATACATTCTAGCATATTGGAATATTGATGTCAATGAATTAGCCGAATAATTTTGCTCTTTGAGAATCATTATTAATCGCTTTCTGATTTTTCCGATGCTAAAATA
>WQST01000234.1 GCA_009787745.1 Lachnospiraceae bacterium | reverse complement strand
AAGATAGCTGTTCCTGTCGGACAAGCCAAATCAACGCCGCGATGATAAGTGCTTGCGCCTCTGGTCGGCGCGGTCCTAGGGCCGAATCCCGACGATAAACGCCCGCCTGATAAAGGCTTGATATAGGTCGGCGGGATTTTCGTCCCGCGCTCAACAATTTTCGGCACCGCTTCATAAAGAATTTCTTCTTTAATAATATCACGCTCGACGATTTTATCGTTGCGATAAGAAGTAACAGCGGCAATGTTGCGGATGCCTGCGGATGGCTCCTGAATTGTTTTGGTCTGATTTGTATACCAATCATCGATCGGTATATAAATTATTGCTTCATTATAATATTCTTCGATGAAGCGTTCCTCTTTCCGGACAATTGTCAGTTCAGGTTCAGGGACGGTAATAATGATTTCATCGCCGATGCGGATAGTCGTATTTTCATTTACCAAAAATTCATTTAAATCGATGATCTTGTCCATCGGGATATTCGTTTTTAAGGAAATACCTGATAAGGTATCGCCCGAAACGACTTCATATATTTGGTTTTTTTCTTCTTCTTTGGTAATTTCTTCGATGGCGGAAGCTAAATCATCAAGCTCGTCCGATGAAAGATACGCTTCGACCACTTCAACAGTATCTCCAAAATTTATAAAAATTAAACCATTATCGTAATCAATAAAATCTTTCTCAATCGTCGGTTCGACGGATGCAAATAAATCCGAAACAAGATGGTCTATTCCTGCTTCAATGCTTATTACCGACATGGTCTTTTCAAGTTCATCTTTTTCCCGAACCGCTACGTCGGCAGTCAGAACCGAAAGTTCGCGTTCGGCATCAAGCACAAGATTTACTTCAAATAAGCGCTCTTCGTCGTATTTATCAATGGCGGCTTGCAAAAGCGTCCTGACTTCATCTTTAGTCGCCAGATTAACCATGAAATTCTTTATTTTTACCGTATAAGAACGATGCATTGTTTCGCGGATATCATTTTTTAAGACGCTCACCATTTTGCTCATGACTGCATTCGGGTCGTCGACATCTTCTTCCGGGAGAATCTCTACCTCCGCGAAAGCAATCTCGCTTTCGATAAAAACCAGTTCATCACCGGCGGCGGCGATTGTTCGCCTGGCTTCACGAAGCATCGTTTCCGCTTCTGCTTTATGAGTTACCGTACCGACACTTTGCCCATTTATATAAACATCAAAAATTATATCACTGACGATAACGAAAGGCGTATATACGGGAAGAAAAAAAATGCTTATTATCACCGCCAAAACGGCAACTTTAACAGCGGATATACGTGAGCGTTTATAGTGTCTTGTGATATGCTTCATAGAATCCCTTCAATTTTGTAACATTTTCGTAATAAAGTAATTCTAGCAAAGATTATCGGTTATGTAAAGACCCTGAAAAAACGCATTGAAAAAATGGTGGCAAGATGTTATTATATGAGAAAGCAAGGGAGGGATTCATTATGGATAATTTTATTGACCGCATCACACATCGTTTCTCAGGTCACGAGGTGATAAAAGCAAATGCGGAAGCGGAAGCCGCCGAGATGCGCATGTTAAAAGGACAGGCGGAGCAAGCACAGAAAACGCTGATGCAATATGATACATGTTTGCAGGACATGCGGAAACTGAATCTGCGAAATTCCGAGAGCGCCGAAGCAGTTCAGGATTTGATTGATAATGCGCAAGCAATTTTGGTATCGTGCCAAAATAAAATTGATGAATTGTCCCTTAACGAAACCGCCATCACTGATTTAAGCCAAAAAATCACAAGTATTAATGAGCAGATTCTCGAAAAATTAGGCGCCTTTGAAAAAACTATCGCCGAGCAAAACAGCGCTTTAAACGAAGTCCGTGATGCAACCCAAAAAAATTCGGAAGCTATTACAGCATCACAAAATATTCGGCATGATTTAAAGGGTGATTTGGAAGAGACGGTTCATAAAGAGAATGTGAAGGTTTATCGGAATGTTCAGGCGATTTTGATGGAAGAGGTCAGTAAGCAGACGCAAGCCTTGACGGACGACTCGAAGGGGATTAAAGGGGTTAATAAAGCTGTTCTTACACTTGTTATTATTTCATTGGCGGTGGGGCTTGGAAACCTTACTGTAATTGTTTTGCAATTGCTTGGAATTTTTTAGGATATCTGGTGATAAAAAAACTGCCGCTTGATTACTTCATAGCGGCAGTTTTTTTAATAATCACCGTCCTCTAAGGCGAGGATTTCGTTGTTGAGTGATAACATCTTCGAATCAAGTTCTGATACCATTCGCGCACATTCCGTAAGTTCAGCTTCAATGCTGTCAGGAGCATTGCCCTCGAATTTATACTGGATTTTGTGTTCTAAGCTTGCCCAAAAATCCATCGCTACGGTGCGGATCTGGATTTCAACCTTCGTATCAACGATGCGGTCAGATAAATACACCGGTACGGATACCAGCATATGGTAGCTCTTGTAGCCGTTCGCTTTAGGGTTTTTCAGATAATCCTTGACCCCCAGGATGCGAATATCGGCTTGCCGGCTTATCATATCGGCGATCCGATGGATATCGGATGTAAAGGAGCAGATAACTCTGATCCCTGCTATATCATTGACGCGGTTTACCATATTGGCTATCGTGGATTCATAGCCATGTTTCTTTAACTTTTTAACAATACTTTCACTGCTTTTGAGACGACATTTGATATGTTCTATCGGATTGTATCTATGTACCCTTTGAAACTCATCATTCAGTATTTCGAGTTTCATATTGATTTGCTTAAGTGCAGCATTGTAAATCAAGATAACTTCCTGCCAATTATCAACCTCGCTCTCTCTTTCTACCCTTAACTCCATTCAGATTTACCCTCTACAAACTTGACATTTGTCACCCTTTCATTCATTATATCAGATTCCAGTAAAGACGCAGATATAATGAATAATATTATTATATCATATCTTCCTGAGAATGTACATATTGTATAGTAATTTTATAAATTTTTAATTTCCGTTGTTAACTTTGCTACTTATAGTGGTTTTAGGCGCACTACATACTATATATATGCACAGAGAAAAAGGATTATGCCTGTAATGTTAATTTGTTAAGATAAAGTTCATTTCTATGTCCCCGAACCCGGGCGGCCATTCATGCCCGAAATCAGGATAAAGAACATATTTTTTATTGCTTAAGATATTATTATACGCCGCGAATTGGGTCGAAGGAGGACATATATTATCCATTTGCGTTATGCCCATCAACACATCGGCTTTGATTCGTTTCGCCAGATTTTTTACATCTATATAACCAAGCTTTGTAAAAGTTTCTTTTTCACGCTCATGCAAGGGGTCAAAATTTCTAAAATAGCGGGTTAGTTCATCATATGCGTCTTTGGCTAAATCCATTTCCCAAACCCGCTGATAATCCGAAAGAAAAGGAAAGAGTGATGAAACCTTACTTATTTTCGGCTCTAAGGCGGCACATGCCAACGCTAATCCGCCGCCCTGTGAACCGCCGCGGGCGGTGACACGGTTTTCATCAACCTCAGCAAAATTCATGACAATCTTTGCCAGTTGCGCGGTATCCAAAAAAATGTGACGGAATAAAAGTTCATGCGCGTCACTACTTTGAAGCCCGCGGATGATATGCCCGTTAAGCGTATTGCCCGTTACTCCCCCAAGGTCGGAAGAACGCCCGCCTTGCCCGCGGCAGTCGAGCGCCGCCACACAATAGCCCTGTCCTGCATAACTTAGCAAACTCGCCCAATC
>WQST01000233.1 GCA_009787745.1 Lachnospiraceae bacterium | reverse complement strand
GCCGCCGCAACATTCAATAAAACATCCGCTCTCGCCTATATTATACTCATCTTTGTCGTAGGATAAAAGCCCCGTTTCAACTAAAATTTGATTGGGAGTAATTGCCGTATGGACATTTATTTGACTATGGTCGGAAAAAATAATTATATCGCGGTTATCCCCGGCGGCGTCTAATAATAGTGCCAGATTGCGGTCGAGTGCTTCATATGCCTCTTTTAACTTACTTTCGCCTCGCCCATATTTATGGCAAAATGAATCATATGTAATTAAATGAACCAAAGCTAAATCCGGTTTATTATTACGCAAAATATCAGCCATACAAGCTGCCGAAAAATTGCTTAAATGCGGCTCATCGGTTCCTGCGATCAGTTTATGGTACTTAAGGAACATCTTTAATTGGAGCATCGCACTCCCGGCCCTCAGGTTAGCAACCACCTGACTCCTGCCCGGTGAAATATGTTCTTCGGGGATATTATAATCAAGCGACTTCGAATAAGATGTCACAGGCCACAAAACTGCCGCCGTTTTCATTCCCTTATCTTTCGCCGCCTGCCAAATCGTCTTACTGCGAATGGATTTTTCACAGGTGACCCATTTCTGATTACGCGAAGGGAAGGGCTCGGTATTAGAACTAATCCCATGTTTATCGGGTGTAACTCCTGTCGCAACCGATGTATGTACGGGATATGTATTACTGACAAAAATAGACGATACATCACGATGCACCGATGCTTTCCTGATAAAAGAAGCAACCGCCGGGTACTTTTTCAACTCATCAAATTCATCATCGCCAATGGCGTCAAAACTGATAATTAGCATGGTTTAATTATAGAATGAATAAGAGAATATTGCTAGTAGAAAATAGTGACGGGTTATTTATTTTTAAAGTTTAAATCAAACGCAACATAACTCAGCTAACCGCCAGCACCACTTCCATATCCCCTATAAAAATCACCTCACCGAACCCACACGGAATAATAAAATGTGACCCCGCTTTAATCTCTTTATCACCGACAAACCCACTACCATTAACAACACAAACAATCATAAAATTATGAACTTGCTCAATTCTTGCTTCTTTTACCACTTTCATTTCCCGGATTGTATAGAAATCACAGCTTATTAACCTGTTCATTTGATTTTCAGATATTGTCCGCTTTGTAATCATACTATCAGAGAGCGGCGGCGCGGGGCAATGAATGACGTCGATTGCTTGCTTAAGATGAAGCGGGCGGGGCTTACCGTTATCCAATCGGTCATAATCATATAAACGATAGGTAATATCGCTTGACTGTTGAATTTCCAGTAACGTAATCCCCCCCTTTATCGCATGGACAGTACCGGGGTTTATCTGTATAAAATCCCCTTTTTTAACCGCAACACTCTTAATCAATGAACTGAAACGATTATTGCTAACCATTTCATTTAACTCATTAATGTCTTTCGCATTATGCCCGAGAACCAGCTCGGCATCTTTATCACAATCAAGAATATACCAGCATTCGGTTTTTCCCAATGAACCATTCTCGTTTAATGAAGCATATTCATTATCGGGGTGAACTTGGATGCTCAGATCGTCGTTTGCCGAGATGATTTTTACAAGTAACGGAAAAGCCTGTGAATCGCCTTTTTCTTTTCCGAATAATTCCGGATGCTCTTTATAAAGCTGTGATAATGCCATGCCATCGAATCTACCGCCGTTTACTTTTACATCACCATGGCTATGGGCTGATATTGTCCATCTTTCACTGCCCCAGATATAAGTCTTATTATCAGGGGTAAAAAAAAGAATTTCTTTTTGTGTCATTGCGTCTTTTTACCTTTCAAGATAAGCCAAATTTCTATTAATCAAGTCAATCCGCTGTGCTACGCACGCAACCGAGCGCAAGGGGTCGGGCGGAGTATTTATGGTGTAGTCAAGCAATCTTTCAATTGTCGTCGTTGCGACATGTAATCTGGTATCGCTTGAAGCGTAGTACAGATAAACCTCGCCGTTTTCAAGCGCAATTGCCCCATTACTAAAGACGACATTTGAGACATCGCCAACGCGCTCGTTCCCCAGCGGACCCAGTAACATACCGGAAGGCTCGGCTATCACTTTCGCAGGATTTTTAAGATCGGTTAAAAAGGCGTAGAGTACATACCTAAGCCCCGCCGCCGTGTTACGCACACCATGAGCGATATGAAGCCAACCTTTATCTGTCTTAATCGGCACCGCCCCCGCTCCGTTTTTGGCTTCCGTGATTGTATGGTACTTCCGGGCGCTGGTTATTATTTCTTTATCAATAACGGCATTTTCAATATCTTTACAAAGCCCGAAACCGATTCCCCCGCCTGAGCCTGTATCAATGAAATCATCCATCGGACGGGTATAAAAAGCATAGTTTCCGCTGACAAATTCGGGATGCAACATGACATTGCGCTGTTGCGGCGAACGAAGGGTCACGAGGTTCGGCAAGCGCTCCCATTCTTTTAAATCTTTGGTTCTGACTATTCCTGCGGCGGCTACCGCCGCTGAAAGGTCAGGATTCGCCGTATCTTTACTCTCCGAACAAAAAACTCCGTAGATATAGCCATCCTCATGCTTAGTCAGGCGCATATCATAAACATTCGTTTCTTCGGGGCAGGTATCAGGCAGTAAAATCGGATAATCAAGAAAGCGAAAGCCATAGGTTCCGGTATCACTTTCGGCGACGCCGAAAAATGACTTCCGGTCATTTCCTTCAATTCGGGCGACCAGATAAAACTTGCCGTTTAAGTAAATTGCGCCTGAGTTCATTACGGCATTTATGCCTAAACGCTCGATGAAAAACGGGTTTGTTTGGGGATTTAGGTCATATTTCCAGAAAAGCGGAATATGGTCACGGGTTAAAACAGGGTTTATATAACGGTCAAAAATTCCGTTGTAGAAATCGCTTTTTTCGTTTTTACGCGTCGCTAACTCTTCCAGTTTTGCTTGTAAATCATTGTATTTTTGATGAAACATACTTCTCCTTGTGACATTCGGTTAATTTACACTAAATCTCAATCTCAGCCTTCAATACTTCAAAACACATCCGCCCATTATGATATGGGCATTTCCACATATCAACCAGCGGCAGTTCCATGTCGGGTTTGCCGTTACTATTCACTTCTGAGAACCATTCCGAGTTAACCCGCCCGTCAATGAGATAATCCTTAATAAACGCCCACAGACTGTTTACCACATCTTTATACTCGGTTCTATGCGGCTCACGCTTTAAGCCATGCATAAAACCGACCAGCGCTTCCGCCTGCACCCACCAGACACGGGTTTCATTTACCTCACCCTTTACCGCTTCATAGCTAAGTGATGAGCCGTCAAATGCCTTGTCATGAACCTCATGGGTGAGCGTTGCGGTGATTGGGTTCATCCGGATAAAATAAGAACGGTTCGAAAGAACCTGAACCCCTCTGTCAATCAGCCACGCCGCTTCAATATCATGACCGTATGAGTGTAAGTCAATAATCGGCTTCATCTCCGTATCAAAGAAAACATCCAAGCGGCGGCGGTCGGGATTATAGACTTTTTCCGCGAATGTACTCAAAATCCATTCTAAGCGGCGTCCGACCCCCTCGCTCGGGAAAACCCGGTAAAATTCCGTATAAGCTTCAAAAATATGCAGTAAGGTATTCATTGTTTTATCGGCAATGACATCATTTTCAGATATTTTGTCATTGGGGATTGGGTTAAAATCTTCATCAAATGCTTCTAAATAGCCAATCTTATCGGTACATTTATCTTCAATCAGCCGATATAAATCACGCGCCAGCTTTATCGCCTCTTC
>WQST01000232.1 GCA_009787745.1 Lachnospiraceae bacterium | reverse complement strand
TTAGTACGAGGCCGATTCGGATTATTACGGGTCTGGGGATTTTTATTTTTTTAGTCAGTATCGGCATGTTGATATATAGCGTCGCCAGATACATGTCAGGCGACACAATCGTCGGCTGGACGACCCTGATGGTATCGCTGTGGGCGATCGGCGGTTTGATTCTCTTGTCACTTGGTATAGTTGGCGAATATATCGGGAAAATATATATGGAAACCAAAAAACGTCCCCGATTTATCATAGAAGAATTTTTGCATAAAGAAGAAAAAGAAAGAGAAGATAATGAACGAACAAAATGAAATAAATGAACCAAAACAGGAACAAGTCCAAAAAAATTACCACGACTCAGAGGTTGATGAACGCGTCTTACGTGCCGTCAGGGGCATGGGCTTTGAGACAATGACCCCGATTCAGGAGCAAGCCATCCCGATTCTGATGGCAGGTCATGATATTATCGGTCAGGCACAAACAGGGACAGGGAAAACCGCCGCTTTCGGGATTCCGATGATCCAAAAAATCGACCCCGAAGATCGCCGTTTGCAAGCATTAGTTCTATGCCCGACCAGAGAATTGGCTGTCCAAGCCGCCGAGGAAATCCGTAAATTGGCGAAGTATATGCATAGTATCAAGGTCTTGCCGATTTACGGCGGACAGGATATATCCCGCCAAATCAAGGCACTAGGTTCAGGTGTCCAAATCATCGTCGGCACCCCCGGCAGGGTTATGGATCACCTTCGCCGTCATACGCTTAAGACCAATGCCGTAAAGATGATCGTCCTTGACGAAGCCGATGAAATGCTTAATATGGGCTTTCGTGAAGATATCGAAACAATTATTAAGGATATTCCCGAAGAGCGGCAGATGGCACTTTTCTCAGCGACGATGCCGCAAGCCATTCTTGATATCACCCATACGTACCAAAAAGATGCTAAATATATTCGTGTAACCCCCAAAGAAATCACGATTGATTTAGTTAAGCAAGCATTTTACCGCGTTCAGCGCAGTGATAAAAATGAGGTACTTTGCCGCCTGATGGATTATTATCAGCCGAAGCGGACGTTGGTATTTTGCAATACTAAACGCATGGTTGACAGTTTGAGCGAAGAATTGAAAGGGCGGTTGTATCAGGCGGAGGGTTTGCATGGCGATTTATCTCAGCATCAGCGTGATAATGTCATGAATTTATTTCGCTCAGGTAAATGCCGGATTTTGATTGCAACCGACGTCGCGGCCCGCGGTCTTGATATCAGCGGTGTCGATGCGGTTTTCAATTATGATGTGCCTGATGATATCGAATATTATGTCCATCGCATCGGGCGGACAGGACGGGCAGGGCGGAAAGGCCGTTCCTTTACGCTGGTGACAGGGCGCGAAATCTATAAAATCCGTGATATCGAGCGGCTTTGCAATACGAAGATAAGCGAACGCAGTATCCCGAAAGCCGCGGATATTACCCGGGTTAAAGCCGATACGATTATCGAAGCCGCCAAAGAAATCATCGATAATCAGGACTTAGATGAAATTATTGCGCGGATTAGTAAAGCGATGGAGCAATATGGATTCACCGCAGTCGAATTGGCGGCGGCTTTCATGAAAGAAAAATTGGGCGACGAGCTTAATGAGATTCGCGATGAAAAGCCATTTTTCCGCACCGACCGCGGTCGCCGTGATGATCGGAATAAGCGGAGTAATGCAGGGCGTTCAAATGACGAACGCAGGCCTTATGATGCCCGCCGTTCATATAGTGACAGAAAATCGGAATCAAATCACCGCTTTAGCAAGGACAAAGATAACAATAGCGGACGCGGCGGCAAGCCGTCAGGAAAGGTATTCGGTAAAATAGCAGGAAAAGCGGATAAATATTCGCAGAAATCAAATGAAAAAGGAACGTTAAAGAAAAAATTCCAGTAAGAGGCGGATTATTTAATCTTTATTAATTCCATACTTTCTATACTGATTCTATTGTTAATGTAAAATAACCGCGATAAAATGATAATGAAAGCGAAATAATCTTTTATTATCATTTTTATGCTTATATTAGCGGATTAAGCGGGTTTGACCCTGAAAGGCGCATTATGAAAATGACACTCAGATGGTTCGGTGAAAAAAGTGATACCGTAACCTTAAAGCAAATCAAACAAATACCCGGGACTAGCGGTATTATGGGATTTTTGGATTATAAAGCGGCAGGCGAGGTATGGTCAAAAGAAGAAATTGCCGTATATATAAATCAGGTTCATGCCGCAAAGCTTGAATGTGAGGTTATCGAAAGCGTAAATGTCCATGAAGACATTAAGTTAGGCGTACCGTCACGGGACAAGTATATCGAAAACTACAAACAGACAATTCGCAATTTGTCCGTGTATGGAGTGAAGGTGATTGTCTATAATTTTATGCCTGTGTTTGACTGGTTGCGGACAGATTTGGCGAAAACTATTGAAGAAGATGGTTCTAACAGTTTGTATTACAATGAAGCGGAACTTGGTGAAATGGGGCCGCTTGATATCGTTAGGAAAACAGCGGAAAAGAGCGGAGGATTCTCACTTCCGGGTTGGGAACCTGAGCGGATGGCGGAGTTAGAGGTTACTCTTAAGCTTTATGAAGATATTTCCGCTGATCAGCTTCTTTTGAATTATAAATATTTTTTAGATGCGATTATTCCTGTATGTGAAGAGTGCGGGATTACGATGGCTTGTCATCCTGATGATCCCGCTTGGCCGATTTTCGGGCTTCCGCGGATTGCCCATAAGATGAATGATTTCGAAAAAATTATTGCCCTAAATGCGTCGCCGCGTCATGCGCTATGCTTATGTACAGGGTCATTGGGATCGAATACGGAGAATGATGTTGCGGCTATTATCAGGCGGTTTGGGGAACTTAAGCGGATTGCTTGTTTGCATATTCGGAATGTTAAGCATTTGGGTTATCGGCATTTTCGTGAATCCAGCCATTTGTCGGCGGACGGCGATCTTGATATGTATGAGATTGTGAAGGCGATGTATGATACTTGCCCCGATGTTTATGTCAGGCCTGACCATGGACGGATGATTTGGGATGAAGTCGGGCGCCCCGGGTATGGGTTGTATGACCGGGCGCTGGGCGCGGCTTATCTTAATGGGCTTTGGGAAGCAATTTGCAAGTGCGGCTGACAGGTTTTAATTGAGGAGTGTAGTTTTTATGGAAATGAATTTTAAAGGCTTACAAGATAAAGCGGCTTTTGGGGAAATAGGGGTGAAGCTTCCTCGGTTTGATTGGGAGAGGATGTGTGAGAAGTCGCGGAAAGCGCCGGTTTGGGTGCATTTCGGGGCGGGGAATATTTTTCGGGGATACATTGCCGGGTTACAGCAAAAGCTTTTGGACGACGGGGTTTCGGCGTGCGGGATTGTTGCGGTTGATACTTCGGCGGAGTTGATTCGTGATGTTTACCATGCTTATGATAATATGACGATGCTGGTCGGGCTTAAGCCTGACGGAAGTACGGATAATGAGGTGATTGCTTCGGTTTCGGAGGCGATTAAAGCAGATTCGGCGGATGCTTTGGCTTGGGAGCGATTAAGCGAGATTTTTATGTGTGCGGGTTTGCAAATGGTAAGTTTCACGATTACGGAGAAAGGATATGCGCTTTTTGATGCTCAGGGGCAAATTTTTCCGCTTGTTGCAGAAGATATTGCGAACGGGCCGTCGATGCCCCGTCATGGAATGGCGATGGTGGCGGCTTTGATGTATAAGCGCTTCACCAAGGGCGAAGCGCCTATCTCGCTTGTCAGTATGGATAATTGCAGTCATAACGGTGATAAGCTGAAAGAAAGCATTCTGACGATTGCCCGCGGATGGCAGGAAAAGGGTTATG
>WQST01000231.1 GCA_009787745.1 Lachnospiraceae bacterium | reverse complement strand
GTCGTCTTCGAAAAAATCGTCGTCGAAATCATCATCGAAATCGTCGTCGAAATCTTCTAAATAGTCGGGAGCCATGTAATGGTATACGGCATACGCAATCGCGGCAACAGCGGCAATCGCTCCGATTATTGCCAGAATCCAGACGATGGTATTATTTTTCTTTTCTTCCTTGCGGGTTAATAAATCATGTAAATCACGTGTTTTGATCATTTCTACAACATCTTCTATCTTGTTCTTCATATTCATATGGGTCCCTCTCTTTTACTTTTAGTAATAAACTTTAACCATCAAGTATCAGTAAATGATGTTTTATGGTATAGATAGTATAGCATTATTTCTTGGAACTTTCTACCATAAATTAAACTTTTTTTAGTTTCGCAAAAGCGGCGTACATAATCTTGATCCCGACTGAATCGAAATCGACGGTTACTTTATAGTCTTTAACATCCTGCTCTAAATTATTTACCGTTCCGATTCCATATTTGATATGGGTAACGCGATCGCCGACGGTATAATCAGGTTTAACACCTGCGGTTTTGACACCCTGACCGATACCGCCGCTTTTAAGGGCGCCTACACCGCCTGCGACATATGGCTTGTTTTCGGGGGCGGTATAGTTTTTGACGGGAACGGTGACTTTCATCTTGCGGAACGAACTGACCCGATTATCCAGCAAAGAAGGGGGAATTTCTTTGAGAAAGCGGCTCAGGGGATTATACTGTGTTTCGCCGCGAATCATCCTTTGCTTCGCGCAAGTTAGGGTCAAATCTTCCTCGGCACGGGTAAAACCGACATATGCCAAACGACGCTCTTCCTCTATTTCCGGTTCGGGGTCGTCGGCTTTGATGCTCATAAAGCCGGGGAAAACCCCCTCCTCCATCCCCGCGATATAAACATGCGGAAATTCAAGGCCCTTGGCACTGTGGAGCGTCATTAAAAGCACTTGGCCGCTGTCCCCTTTGACGCGGTCAATATCTGCGACTAACGCCACTTCATCAAGGAAATCGCTGAGTGTTACCTCATCGGTATTCTCCTCGTAGGAAACCATTTTGCTGATAAATTCATCGATATTTTCAATCCTGCTTTGTGCATCTTCTTCATTCGAGGCGGAAAGTTCAGCAATATAGCCTGTTGTCTCTATTATGTCCGTAATTAAACCGGATAAACCATAAACTTGCAATTTACTTCTGAATGTTTGAATCATCATCGTAAAAGCGGTGATTTTCGCGGCGGCTTTGCCGAGTCCGATTATTTGGTCGGCTTCAAGCATCGCATCATAAAAGCTAATATTGCGCTCATCGGCATAATCAATAATCCGCTGAATCGAGGTCATCCCGATCCCGCGCTTCGGAATATTGATAATACGGCGGACAGCGATATCGTCGCGCCCATTGTCAACCGTTTTCAGGTATGCCAAAAGGTCTTTTATCTCACGGCGGGCATAAAAGTTAGTACCGCCAACGACATCATAAGGGATTCCCCTGATAATAAAACGCTCTTCTACCAGACGCGCTTGGGCGTTGGTTCTGAATAAAACGGCACAATCGCTGTAACCTAAGATTTTCTCTTTTTGTTTCTTATGAATATCTTCCGCAATAAACTCGGCTTCTTCATAGGCGTTTTCGAATTGGCGGAAGTGGATTTTACTGCCTTCGCCTTTATCTGTCCACAGGGCTTTGTCTTTACGGCTTTTGTTATGACTGATTACGGCATTGGCGGCATCTAAGATATTTTGGGTGGAACGATAATTTTGTTCCAGCTTAATGACTAAGGCGTCGGGATAGACTTTTTCAAAGTCAAGGATGTTGCGGATATTCGCGCCGCGGAATTTGTATATTGATTGATCATCATCGCCGACGACGCAAATATTACGGTATTTCGCCGCTAAATGGCTGATAAGGGCGAATTGGGCGGTGTTGGTATCCTGATATTCGTCAACCATAATGTAGCGGAAGCGTTCCTGATACTGCGCGAGGATTTCGGGGTTGTTTCTGAATAATTCGACGGTTTGCATGATGAGGTCGTCGAAATCCATCGCGTTGTTCCTTCTAAGCATCGCCTGATATTCTTCATATACTTTGGCAATACGGTTTTTATTATAATCGCCGCTTATGCTCTTATAGTAACCTGACGGCGAAATAAGTTCATTTTTGGCAGTCGAAATCGCGGACAAAAAATATCTTTCATTGAAATTCTTCGGGTCGATCTCATGTTTTTTCATGATTTCTTTGATGATCATTTTCTGGTCGTCGGTGTCATAGATAGTAAATGAGCTGTCATAACCTAAGTGATCGGCATAGCGCTTTAAGAAACGCAGGCAAGTGGAATGAAAGGTCGCGACCCAGATAGCGTCGGCGCCAAAGCCAACAATGTCATTTACCCGTTCTTTCATTTCCCCCGCCGCTTTGTTGGTGAAGGTAATTGCCATGATGTTGAAAGGGTTGACGCCTTTTTCTTCAATTAAATAAGCGACCCTGGTGGTCAGGACACGGGTTTTGCCTGAGCCTGCGCCTGCCAAAAGGAGAACAGGGCCTTCGGTTTCAGTGACACCTTTTTTCTGGGGGTCATTTAGGTTATCGTAAATGCTCACTTATGTAATAAGCTCCTTTGTTTTATATAATTAGTATATTATGTTTTTTGTGAACAGTCAATGTGTGTCGTGAATTAGTGTTGCTGTTCATAGCAAGCCATAAACAGAAACGAATTAGTCAATATTAGCGTTTTTAAATTCGCCGCTTAAAACTAGTTTCCAGTATTCGCTGTTGTTCAGTAAAAGGGCAATCGGCGCGTATGCGTCGGACGCGCTTACTTTAGCGGCAGGGGCATGTTTAATGAAGTAGTCAGCGAAGTCAAGGATGCCTTTTTGACAATCCCCGGCTTTCTTTTGGTCGGTCTCGGTTATGTTTTTGAAAATAAAGCCGCCGTTTATAAAGCCTTTGAATCCGCCTGTGGGGGAACTTAGCAACATTTCGACGACGAGATTGTCGCCCTTAGCGGCATCATGGGTTTTCCATAAGTTGCGGTTATGCTGTTGGGAAAATAAGTAACTTTTCAGTTTTCCCGTATAAAAAAGTTCCTCATTAATATTCGCTTCGGCACTGTGAACGGTGTTCGTCCCTGCTAATAAACCTGTAATTTCACAATTAAAGCCCCAGATTTTATTGACAATCTTATCAAGGCTTACCGCCCCGCTGCCGACCCAGCCGACGTCAACCGCGGCGGCTTTTTGACAGTTTTTCAGAACTTCACGGTAGTATTCCCGTCCTGCTTCAAGTTCTTCATTATAATGCGCCAAAACTTCCGCCCAATTATTTATCAGGAATTCTTTGACACTTTTAACATTGCTTTCGTTTAGAACGGTTTCTTCGGTCTTTACACCAATGGAATCCATGCACTTTTTAAGCATATCGGAAATTTCCATTGCCTGAAAGACTGCTTTGAGCGAATATCCCTGATTTACTTTGTGATAAAGAAAGCGACGTAAGTAATCATGTTTAAAAAGCCCCGCGCCCATCTTCATCGCCGCCAACCGTGACCAGTAGACATATTCGGTCTTAATCGGATATGTGTCATGCGGATAAAGCAAATCATAAACTTTCTTCAAAATATCACCGTCACGGGATAAAAAAAGGATTTTATCCAACTCATGTGCATATGCGTATTCATGAATAAATTGGCAATAACCGACCGTAAAAAGCCCGCCGTAGATAAAACCCAGTTCATAATCCACATTAAATAAATTACACCCGTTATGAATATAGGAATTAACTAAGCCGCGGTATATCGAACCGCCGATAGCCGACATATCCTCGGCACGGAAGGAATATCCCTGCGTGTTGACATTCGGGTAGTGGAGTGC
>WQST01000230.1 GCA_009787745.1 Lachnospiraceae bacterium | reverse complement strand
TCGGATCAAAACCTGATAGGATAACCGCTTCGGGGGTATCATCTATAATCAAATCTACCCCTGTCATCGTCTCTAAGGTTCGGATATTACGGCCTTCGCGACCGATTATCCGCCCTTTCATTTCATCATTTGGTAATGGCACTACGGAAATCGTCGTTTCGGAGACATGATCCGCCGCACATTTCTGGATAGCGGTAACGACATATTCCTTCGCTTTTTTGTCAGCTTCTTCTTTGGCTCTGCTTTCTAATTCCTTAATCAGCATCGCCGTTTCCTGTCTTACATCATCTTCAACAATTTTCAACAAGTACTCTTTTGCTTGTTCGGAGGTAAGTCCCGAGATTCGTTCCAATTCCTGTAAGCGTTGTTCATTCAGCTTCGCAATCTCTGCGCGTTGTTTCGCCGCTGTCTCTTCACGGGCGCTTAAGCTTTGCTCTTTTCTTTCTATCTGCTCCGCTTTCTTATCGATGTTTTCTTCTTTTTGCTGGATTCGGCGTTCAAATCTTTGAGCTTCGGCGCGGCGTTCTTTTATTTCCTTATCCAACTCGCTTTTTGCTCTGATCGATTCTTCTTTCACTTCCAGCAATGCTTCACGCTTCTTCGTTTCGGCATTCTTTAGAGCTTCATCAATAATTTCCCGTGCCTTTTGATCCGCATTACCAATCTTCGATTCAGTTACCTTCTTGCGATAGCCTATCGCTACTGCTGCGGTAATGGGAATGGCGACAACCAGAGTTGCTACTATTGCAATAATAATTCCCAGCATTATACAGGAGCACCTCCTTATTTAGTTTTATGTTGCTTTCGTGCAGCAACTAATTATTTATTGTAAACTCATTTATATAATTAATAGGAATTTATATAAAATAGAATATGTAGCTTGATTTTTCGTAACTGTCTGCGCTAAAGCGCTAACAGTAACAGCTTTCTACAATTTGCCTGTAATGGGCAAAATCAAGCTAATTCTAATTTGCGATTTTACAACACTTCAATTTTATACGGAAAATTATGTAATGTCAAGCTAAAGAAAACGTTTAATTGAATCGGGCATGAAACCTTTGCTCAGTAAGAATGTATAAACACGATGCCTTTCCTTTAAATCAGCGGTGCTTTTATCAAACTTTCTTTTTTCAAGTAAATATAAAATTTGATTATTTTCTGTTTCTTCGTCACGGCCGTCCGTTATTCGGGAATAAATTTCGGCGGTTATATCGAACGAAATACCTTTTTTCGATAAATCTCGCAAAATCCTGTTGCGGCTTTTATTATTTTTATGATATTCAATATAATTCTTCGCAAATTGTGTATCGTCGATATAACGATATGATTTTAAGTAATTTATCGTATCATTGATTATTTCTTCCGAATATTCGCCCTCGGTCAATTTATTTCGAATCTGAGTTTCGGTATAGGAGCGGTTTTTAAGTAAATGGAGTGAACGCATTTTCGCCCGTTTCGGGAGGATTTTCGTCATTATTTCACAATATCCTTCCGTTGAAATATTCGCACCGACCGTAAGGCCGTGGGTTCGTAATTCGCCTTTGTATAAAACAAAGGCAAATTCTTCATCAATATATACCCGAAACCGTGATTTCGAACCCGAAATATTAGTAATGTCTGTAACTACCATGCTATCGCCTATGCATCCGTCACACATTAAACCCCCAGCCCATAATGTTCTCTGACCTTCTGTTCAATCTCGTTGCAAATCGTCGGATTATCCTTTAGATACTGCTTCGCGTTTTCACGTCCTTGACCGATTTTATTACTTTCATATGAATACCATGCCCCCCCCTTGGCGACGATATTACAGTTAACTGCCAAATCAAGGATATCGCCGACTTTCGAAATTCCCTCACCGAAAACAATATCAAACTCCGCTTCTTTAAACGGCGGTGCAATCTTATTCTTTACCACCTTAACACGGGTACGGTTTCCGACGACATCACCGCTTTGCTTAAGAGCTTCGATCCGGCGGACGTCTAATCTGACTGACGAATAAAATTTGAGTGCGCGCCCGCCGGTCGTGGTTTCGGGATTACCGAACATGACGCCGAGCTTTTCCCTTAACTGATTAATGAAAATAACGGTACAGTTCGACTTAGAAATTACAGCCGTTAGCTTACGTAAAGCTTGGGACATCAGACGCGCTTGCAAGCCCATATGAGAATCGCCCATATCGCCGTCAATCTCTTGTCTGGGAACCAAAGCGGCAACCGAGTCAATAATGACAATATCAATCGCTCCTGAACGTACCATCGTTTCAGCGATCTCTAACCCCTGTTCACCTGTATCAGGCTGAGATATGTAAAGATTATCGACATCAACGCCGATTTTCTGGGCATAAACAGGGTCGAGAGCATGTTCGGCATCAATAAATCCCGCAATACCGCCGCGCTTCTGGACTTCGGCAATCATATGCAGGGTAACGGTCGTCTTACCGCTTGATTCAGGGCCGTATACCTCGATAATTCGCCCGCGGGGTATGCCTCCCAGTCCCAGAGCCAAATCAAGGCTTAAAGAGCCTGTCGGGAATGTCTCAACATTCATCTGTGCCGCGGGATCGCCGAGTTTCATTACTGCGCCTTTCCCGAACTGCTTTTCTATCTGCCCTATCGCCGCCTCCAGTGCCTTAAGTTTTTCTTCTTTTTCCATTTATATATTCCTTTCACATATGTGAACATTTGTTCTTATTCCAATATAAAACAAACGTTCGATTTTGTCAACATTTATTTTTAATTTATTTATTTTTCTAAACGGGGATTTTGCTCATAATTTACTGCGATATACTCAGAATGACATCGCCAAAACGATATTACCTATGTGATTTCCTTCGGAGGATGCGCACTAAAACTGCGCTGATATAATGACTAACGCCATTATATCGTAATAATTTGAGGAACGCAAGTGAAACTTTCAAATTCACTTCATCACATTCCGATTTTTAACCAAATAATCTATAAGTGACACGACTGTCAGGATCACTGCTGCCCACATCACAATTTCCGTTAATATCCTTAAAAAATTCAGGTTAGCAATCAGCATACATACCATCACTATTTGCACTGTCGTTTTTAATTTACCCCAGAAACTTGCCGCAATAACTACCCCCTTATCCGCCGCAATCAAGCGAAAACCACTTATAATAAACTCACGCGTAATAATCAAAATAACGATCCAAGCAGGAATACGCCCAATTTCTATCAATCCGATCAGCGCCGAACAAACCAGTAATTTGTCCGCCAAAGGATCCATAAACTTGCCAAAATTGGTGACTAAATTATATTTGCGGGCAATAATCCCATCAAGTAAATCCGTCAAGCTGGCGATAATAAAAATTGTAAATGCAATCCAGTTATGATACGGTATTTTCGTCATCAAAAGAAAGAAGACAAAAATGGGAATCATTATTATCCGTAAAATCGTTAATTGATTAGGAATGTTCATCTGAATCTCCCTTTCATTATATTAGTAACCGTGGTATTCACGGTTTAAAATTATTCTTCGAGTACGCCTATCAAATCATAATGATACGAAGCCGTAACAACAACCGTCACGAAATCACCGCTATAAAGCTCGCGTTCACTTTTCAAAAAAAGATAACCATCTATCCCGGGAGCGTCGCGATAAGTTCTGGTGATATATACCTTTCCGCTTCCATCGTCATAAAAATCCTGTTCGGAGATATCTAACTCGTCTAAACCATCCGCCGTTGCCACTTCCCCTTCCACCATCACCGTAAGCTTTTTCCCTACCATCTTTTCGGCGATGTCAAAAGCAATCTCCTGCTGCTTTTCCATCAGCTTTTCATATCTTCTTTCCTTAGTTCGTTCACCGACTTGCCCTGACATCAGCGCCGCCTTAGTGTCTTCCTCAATAGAATACGTG
>WQST01000229.1 GCA_009787745.1 Lachnospiraceae bacterium | reverse complement strand
CCGAGCGCTGCGAGTCCGTGGTTCGGACGTGGCGGCCAGTCAGGTAATCAGGCCGACGCTGGTGTATCCGCGTTTAACGGACCTGCAGGTGGCACCTATGGTAATTTTGGCTGGCGAGCTGATTGCCGACGTATTTCAATATCATGCGAGGGTATGATAAAATATAAATATATTTATGGGTAAAACAACTAATCTCGCTGACCTTGACACTTATGTCTTTATAGACGTTAGCAATATTCGCTCTGCCGCTCTAAGAAGTTGCCAAATCAAACTAGATTTTATTAAACTTATCGCCTACTTCCAAGAAAAGTATATGAACTTAAAAAGCGTTAGATATTATGAAGGTATCGCAAAGTATGACAAAGAGCGGCTAGAACAGTTCAAGGAATATGAAAAATCGGGTTATGAAATTTGCTCGCTTGCCCGAAAGACTTATATTGATCCAGCAGTGTACCGGACTTTTATCTGTAAAAATATAAAATGTAAGACCCCAAATCGTATTCGAGTTCTTGCCCCGTCAACCAAAATGAAATCAAATGTGGATGTTTATATCGCCACTGAATTGCTAGAGATTGCCCATTCCGCTAAAAAGCCGACTCATATTATCTTGTTGGCTTGTGATGGTGATTATGCCGAGATGATACGATCTGCTGTTAAGAATAAAAATGTTCATGTAACAGTTATTGCTACGCCACCAACCAAGATAAATAACGCATTATCGGCTCGGCTAAAGCAATTACGCAATACCATCCCGAACTATCAACTAACGAACATAATGAGTTTCAAAGATAAAATATCATAAAGCAAAAAATGAGAGCGGCCCCGAAGGTACGCTCTCGATGGTGAGGCATACAGCCCCTGTGACTATATTTTATCAAAAAATATTGATTTGTCAAGGTTTTCGTCCTTTTTCCTACTCCGTATCTCAACCCCTTTAACTCGAAGAACGCAACCCACTGTAGTGTAATGGCAGCCATATAAATCAGCAATCGCCATCATCGTCATACCGGATTGATACTTTTCTGCAACGCCATCTTTTTCGGCATCAGTAAGGAATCTCAACTTGCGCGTATTCTTCCGAACTATCTTCACGTCATTGCCATATAGATTTTCCTTGACGGACTCCCTAACTTCACGTAAACTATCATTAAGAATAGCGGAACGGTGGGATAATGCGGTCTTTAATTTCTTTAAGTAACGCCCCGATACCCGCAGTGAATCATTGTTACTCGAACCACTTTGTTGGTAAAGATGTGTTTGGGATAACAATAAAATTATGAAAATAGAAACGGCGGCAGTATATATTCCATATACCACCGCTGTTTCTATTGTTTGGTTTCGTTTTAAGAAAACAAAACCACTTAAATTATTATTTCTACTATGAATGAACTTAAACTTGATTTTGCAAAAAATGCATGTATAATTATGACACGAAAACGCTATTATATTGCGAAGCTAAATAACGGCGAACAAATGTTCGTAAATGGCTTTGACGAGTTTATGACTAACGATTATAATATTTATATAATAAATAAGCGATTTTCCTGATGTCAGGAAAATCATAAAAAACTGTAGCATCAAAAGTGATTATGAAATAAATATACATTGTATACAGCAACCAAATAGTACTGGAGGAGTACAATCATGACCCCAGACCGTATCAAACAATTACTCGCCACAGGCGAGGGAATCTCAATCGAATATAAAGAATGCGTGAATGAACTTAGTAATAGCGTATGGGAAACGGTATGCTCGTTTTCAAATAGGTACGGTGGACATCTTATTCTTGGAGCAAAAGATGATGGCACTCCCATTGGTGTTAATCCAAGGGCGGCACAGCAAATGAGAAAGAATTTTGCAAATATGCTTAATAACCAGAAAAAGATATCGCCAGCATTATTTTTAAGTTTAAGCGAAGTAGTATTAGACGATAAGTTATTACTTTATGTTTATATTCCTGTGAGTTCACAGATGCAATCTTGCTCCGGCAAAATATTTGACCGTAATGAAGATGGTGATCTTGATATTACAAATTCCACTAACTTAGTGGCGCAGCTTTCATTACGGAAATCGGATCAATTCACCGAACGCGAGGTTTTTCCCTATGCGACATTAGATGATTTGAGACTTGATCTTATTCCACGTGTAAAAAGAATGGCTACCGGTCGTATTCCGGATCATCCGTGGAAAGACATGGAGGCAATGGAAATCTTTAAAAGCGCAGGACTTTATGAAGATGACAAGCGAACAGGGAAGAAGGGATTTAATTTGGCGGCCATTTTGTTGTTTGGCAAAGACGAAGTGGTGCGTTCTTGTGCGCCGGGTATTGTAACAGATGCACTTTTACGACGTGATAACGTAGATCGTTATGATGATCGTCGTTATATAGAGACCAATCTTATTGAAGCATATGATCAGTTAATGGAATTTTTTGAAAAACATACAAATGATTCCTTCCACTTAGTTAATGATGTATCTGTTAGTGCCAGATCGTGGATTGCCCGTGAAATGTTATCAAACATATTGGCGCATCGTGAATATTCGAAAGCCTTCAACGCTAAATTAATAATTGAACGAGAACGTATTTATGCAGAGAATTGGAATCGTTCAAATGAACATGGCCGAATAGATCCTAAGAGCTTTACACCACAGTCAAAGAATCCTATTATCGCGAAGTTTTTCATGAACATCGGTCGCGCTGACCAGCTTGGTTCAGGTGTACGTAACCTATATATATATACAAAGCTTTACTCTGGCGGAGAACCGGAATTAATTGAGGGTGATATATTTAAGACAATTATTCCGCTTGTTCGGGTAGATGAAAGACAAATGAATACAACCGATTATAGCCGAATACAACCGAATACAACCGAATACGAACGAAAAGAAGCAGATCATGCAGGTGAAAAGAAGCGGAAAATTTTGAAATATCTTGAAGAGCACAATCAAGTTTCAGTTGCTGACCTTACAAAATTGTTTGCTCTGAGTGAAGAACGTATTCGTGCAATAATGCGTGAAATGGTTAAAGAGGGGGTAGTTACGAAAGTTGGCAGGACTAAATCGGTTTATTATATTCTCAAATAATTAGGTGCAATATGAAGATATTATTAAAAATAAAATTGATGAAAAATTATCTATTACAAATCGGTCAGAGTTATAAGTGGTGCCTTATTTTTTGGACTACTGTTTTGATTGGATTTGCTGTTATCACTACTTTAATCTCTCTTGGATTTAAGATAACATATGCACCAGAATTGGAAAATAGTTGGATAGCAATCCAAGCTGTAGCGGCGTCTATTGGTACATTTCTTTCACTGATTGTAATAATGGTAGCATTGAAATCAAACGCCGACGCAAAAACAGCGATTAAAGCCGCCATCGAATCAAATGAAAACTTTGAGCAGCAACATAATGAAAACATGGAATTGCAGGAAAGAAAAAACAGATTATCGATTATTCCCTTTTTATGTATCACAGAACCTATTGAGGCAAGAACTGAAAAGCGATGTAATAAGGATTATTTTCATAATAAGGATTATTTAATTTTTTCTATTGACTTTGAAAATGTCGGAGTTGGAATTGCGGTTAATGTTGTTGGTGTATATTTGACAACAAAGATTGTTTAGGATTAATGTATGAATCTGTATCGGCAATGTACTGTTGTGACGTTCCATTTGATTATTATAGTAACGTAGTGAAGGTAGGCGGTAAATGTAGACTTGAAATACGCCAGGATATGAAAAATGATATAAACGACATAGATATAGAAGGATTGCAGGCAGATAGGATTATTTTCACAATAGCATTTGAGGATGTGTGCCAAAATAGATATCATCAGGAATTCCGTTTCCTTATGGGAAATGTTCGTAACGGAGAAATTATAGAGATAAG
>WQST01000228.1 GCA_009787745.1 Lachnospiraceae bacterium | reverse complement strand
TTGCAAGCCTGACGCTATGGAAGCGGGAAAAAAAGGGCGGCGCAGAAGGGGGCGATTCTTCGCCGATACTAAAACTTTCCCAAATAATAAAACTTAAAGGGGCGAAATTTGTCTTGATAGCTTTTTTTGCTTATTGTGGAATGGAAGCGACAGCATATACATGGGCGAGTACATACTTGGTTAGATATCGCGGAATCGAACCGGGTATTGCCGCCGGATATGCCGCCTTATTTTTTATCGGAATTACCGCAGGACGTTTTTTGAGCGGTATTGTTTCTGAAAAAATCGGTGATCGTAATATGATCCGAACCGGAATCGCAATAATTATTGTAGGGTTATTACTGGTTTGGCTACCTATTCCCATTGATTGGGTATGCCTTTATGGCTTGGTAATTATCGGTTTTGGTTGCGGACCAATATATCCGGCGATAATACATTCAACTCCGATTAATTTCGGCAAGGAAAATTCACAATCAATGATAGGCGTTCAAATGGCTAGTGCCTATACGGGTTCTACCTTTATGCCGCCGCTTTTTGGTTTGCTGGCTAATGGGATTAGTTTCGGTATTTTTCCGATTTTTTTGATGTTTTTTGTTGTGCTGATGTTGATTATGACGGAAAGGTTGAATCGTGTCAAAAATTAGTTTTGGAATTTCTGCTTTTGGCTATTATTAATAAAACAATAATGATTAATAACAATGATAAAGATATTATCAGAATCAGAAATGATGAAAATGGATAATTCTCCTGATGATCCGCGTTTTCATCACTTATGGAAGGTTCATCTATGTCCGTAATAATAGCCGCTTCGATAAATTCGGTGCGTTCATCTTTAAATATTCCAAGTTCACGAGCCATCTGCGTCAGCATCGGATAATCTAAATCCATCGGGTCGCCCGCTGTTTCCCAAACGATTAACCCGCCCAAACCCATCTCATTGATATAGTCTAGTTTAGCCTGTAATGAACGGGGACTTTCGTATGTATAAAAATGCTGATAGAAGATGCTTTCAGGGTCATTATTAAAAAGATATGCCGAGGCGGCTTCTTCATCATATAAAGCCTCCCAGCCCTCAGCGCTTTCCATTCGGTTTAAATCAAACCAGCGGAATTGACCATTCGCAAGATTACCATGTGCCGTGCCCGAAATTTTTTGCCCTAATGCCGCTTCTCCGTTTTCAGCATCAACGCGGAAGCCTTGTGAGTATAAAGGAGAACCAATATTAATTTTACTTGGGGTTACTCCGAGTGAGATTAGGTATTCGACCACTTCGGAAGCGCTAGCACCAAACTCGACCGCTTTACTTGGATAAAGAGGAGAGTGGTGAAAAGCATTTTTACTCCAGCTTCCCGACATATCGTAGGTCATTAAATTGACGCGATCGACGAAAGGTTCAACCGCCGCGAAATCAATACAAACCTCACCGCTTTTAAGTCTCCCGGTACCTGCGGGAGCGCAGTAAGTAATGATTTTTTCTGTCATATCAGCAGTATCAAACGCTTCGCGCATTTCTTTCATGAGCGCTGTAAAATTATCTTTATCAGCACTGCTTCCAATGAATCCCTCACCTTCATAATTTCGGGATGTACCAGGGTATTCCCAGTCGATATCAATACCGCTCAGAAACGGGTATTTAATCATCGTCTCAATGCATGAATCAATAAAAGATTTTCGCCCTGTTTCCGTTGAAGCCATTTCCGCAAACCACTTCGTGTCGCTCCAGCCGCCAATCGCAAGCAAAACATCGACATTCGGATATAATGCCGTCATTTCTTCATACTGGTCAAAGCACATATTTCGCCCGAGGTCAGCCCATTCATCGGCGCTGACAATCGGAAATTCGGTAAGGTCTTCATTGGGTTTTATGCGCCAAAAAGAATGATTTATCGTCGAAAGCCTATCCCACGGAAGATCCCTAACATGCTGTGTTTGATAATCATTTCCATAAACAGCCCAACTAGTGTAGTAAACATTAAGTTTTTTTTCATTTGATGCAACAGCTTTTAGCGGGTTAAAAACAGAGAATGTTGTTAATGAAGAAATTAACGCTATGCATGAAATATAAAATGTTTTTTTCATGTTGTAATTATAATATATTTTGCGATTATATACAACTATTTTGGCTGTTTGGCGAGAAATTGAACGAATGTATTGCGGGAAACGCAAAATTAATGCAATAATAAATGCTTTGAGTTTCCCTATTTTTAATATAAATATGGTCTAATCCCTTGTGCATAAAAGGCTGTATGGTTTTGAAAAATGAAATTACATGAAATCTACTGCTTTACGCAATATATAGTAGTAAATCATATAACTTCATAAATATAGACACAAAACCTGCTAAGAAAAGTCAAGCATTTTCAGAAATTAATTTTAAAATCTTTTAAAATATAATAATACGGTGTTTCAGGGCATGATAATAATACCGGATTCAAACCGGATTTACTTGTTATTTAGTGCCATATTTAATTAGTGACTGAATACACTTCCATAACGCGAGCGTAATAAATTCTTAGAAATTTATTCAATCCGGCGATCTTCGAAGCTTTCTTTGTTTTACCTTCACTTTCCTTTTTCAGAATAAATCGATATACGGCACAATCATCCGGCTCTTTATGTGTTTTTAATATCCTCATTACCTCATAACCTCATAACCAACTTTTCTGAGATTTGAAGAGCCACGCTTTGATATCCTTCGATTTGTTCCGATAAATTGCCCTGATTGGTACGGTGGAGCATCTATTCCAGCATATGCAATTAGAGCTTTACCGCTATGAAACCGCCTAACATTTCCTATNTCAGCAATCAGCTTTGGTGCCAAGATATCACCTACGCCACCCATCGCTCGCACAATGGGATATTCCGGTAAGGACTTGGATAACGTTTGCATTTGTGTTAAAATCGTTGATAGAGTGTTGTTGATTTCACGCAGCACCCTTACGGCTTCCAGTACCAGCATTTTGACGGATGGGGTATCGGAAGAGAGTGATGGGATGCCTTCCTTTGCCACTGCATAAATTTCAGTCGCTTTATCGTGGCTTTGGTGGTATCCTTTTTCTCTGACCCACCTACAGTAATCAATTATAAATTCTTCTTCCGTCATATCCGTGATTACATCAAAGTGCCAATAATTTTCCACAAAATCTGATAGCTTATCTTTCCTATTTACTTCATTCCATCCCTTAAGGAGATTTTTGATTTTTGGCATTGTGTAGTCCAACATATGTGTTAATTCCTGCATGCTTTCAATTCTCATGCTCATATAGTGCCGATACCGTCGACCCAAAAGCTTTAGCTCACCATATACAGCTTCACAGGGTTCATAATTCTCTAAACGCCACCAATTATCAATGCCATAGTTTGATATAACAATGGCATCTTGCCTATCCGTTTTTATCCTCCTAAGTCCCTGACAGCGGTATTCTTTCATTATGTACGGATTAATGACTGAAACGAATATACCTTTTTCTTGCAAATAACCTACTACTGGAAGATGATAGACTCCTGTGGCCTCCATGATAACACGGACTTCTCCATCCAACCGGATGAGCATAGAAGATAGTTCGTTAAGTTCCCTGTCAACATGCTGAATTTCAAATGGTTTACTTAAAATTTCTCCATAAGGTTTCAGAATGCATACAGTACTCTTTTCCTTTGAAACATCAATTCCTACACTTATCATTTTATCCTCCTGCCTAATAGAATTATTATGTAACTGGAACCATCCACACTTATTACTATTCATTTTAGTTAGTTACGCGAAAGCTCTTTCGAGTCTCAACCTGCTTAAGCGAATGTTTATAATAAGGGGTGGTTGACGGTTTTGTGTACGGATGTTATTAATCCAAAAAAAGTCACGCCAGACCAATTACCCCCTTATTATAAAAAAATAAGTGTAAATGATAAAGTAATTATTAATTACTTCTTCATTACACTTTT
>WQST01000227.1 GCA_009787745.1 Lachnospiraceae bacterium | reverse complement strand
GTTTTTTACTGGGAACCGGCTTGGATTCCTGTACCGGGCGATAGCCATGAAGAACGTTTCAAGCTTTGGGAGAAGTTTGGCAGTGGTTGGGCATCAAGCTATGCGTCAGAGTATGATCCTGATGACGCGGGGATATGGTACGGCGGTTCGGCTTGTGATAACCAAGCTTTATTTGATGCTTACGGGCATCCTTTGGAATCCCTTAAAGTTTTCGGCTATTGTTATACAGGAAGCACCACGGATTTAAGGCTTGATGAGGTTTCAGACGCCTATGTTTCATTCCGTCTAAAAAATCCGATTACATTGCCTGATAAAGTTATGGCGGTATTCAATAATGGCATCGCCGAAGAAGTAGAAGTGGTCTGGTCAAACGACATTGATTTGGATGAAATCAGCTTTAGCCCTGTCGGCGTATATCGGGTAAAAGGTGAGGCAATGGGTGTTCCTGTGGTATGCCATATTAAGATGGAAGAGGAAAATTATCTTGAAAATCCAAGTTTTGAAAATGAAGACCGTTCGATGTGGGAACTAATTGATTTAGGCGATACCACGCAGTTTCGTTTCCAAGAAAAATCAATGGATGCCGCTAGCGGTCTATATTCAGTTCATTTCTGGGATGAAAAATATGTTGAATTAATCGTTCAGCAAACCGTAACAGGCTTAAAGCCGGGTGCGTATTCATTTGCCCTTTTCCTGCAAGGCGGCGACACTAAAAATGATGAAATATATATCTTTGCGATTGCTGATGGCGTCCGGTATCGTTTTGATACGGCTGTTGACGGCTGGGTTAATTGGCAAGAGCCGAAGATTGACAGCATCTTGACCGAAAGCGGGGAGATAACCGTAGGCATCTATATTAAAAGCGACGGCGGCTGGGGTACGATGGACGACTTCCGCTTGTGTCCGATTGAGGAGTGAGGGATTTACTAATGTAATATGTCATTCTGAACCACGCTTTCGGCTCAGAATGACAGGGGGACGGCATATAGCTTATTTAATCAAGAATCACAATACCGTAGGGAGGGATGTTTATTAAATCGTCAATAATCGTGATTGGTTCTTCATTGGTTAGAAGGACAGCTTTGACCTTCGTTTGTTCAGGTGTATTCCCGTTTAAAGCGGCAATCCCCGCTAACTTAACCAAAGCATTTTCAGGTGAAATATTAATAAGTATTGTACACTGATTATCCCCGTCGGTTTTTATGAAAGCTGCGAGTGTGTCAGTTGAAATGTCGTCAAGGTTCGTTACGCGCCCGCGGATTATTTCGGGATACGCATTGCGGACTTTAACGGCATTTCTGATATAATGATAAATCGAATAGGGGTCGTCTTTTTGAACTTCGTAACTTGGGTAGCGTAAATTGAAAGTGTCTTTATCAGGGGGGCCTTGGCACATACCCTCAGCATCCGGATCATCACTCCAAAGCATACCGACGCGCTTATTTTCATCTTTTCCCGCTCCTGTCATTCCTAATTCATCGCCGTAATAGGTAAAGGTATTTCCGCTCATTAAAAGATTGATGGCCATCGCTACTTTTGCCTGCGCTACCGCATATTCCCCATTATAATAACCCGCACCGCGTCCCATATCATGATTGGTATAGAAAGGCGCGTCAATATAATCAGGGTTATAAGAGCGGCATAATGCATCTAAATCAGCCATTTGCGAACCTAACCCCGAAGCTGACTTGATTCCGTTAACAGTAGCGGCAATAATACCGTTTTTATCACCAAAAGTAAAGTTAAAGATACTGTCGATACCGCTTTCATAGTAGGGCGCATAAAATGGAGCAGATTCCCATATTTCCGCGACAAGATAGGCATCAGGCTTCTGCGCCTTGACCATTTGATTAAACCAAGTTAGAAGATTAGTGTTAAGCTGAGGCGAACCTGTAAAAAATTCCTTCGCCGCGTCCAAACGAAATCCGTCAACGCCTTTATCAAACCAGAAGGCTGTAATTATTGAAAGTTCTCCTTTTAAGCTATCGCTCGCCAGATTAAGATCAGGCATCTCACTCCAAAACTGAGCTTCATAATACCAATCATCGGTTCCCGGAACAAGATAATATTTACTCTTTTTTTCCCGGCTGAAATTATAATAATCAAACGAAGGGCATTCAGCTATATCAGGTTCCGCACCGTCAAGCCCGGCTAAATACTCACAAGCTTCGAGAAACCACGGATGCTGTGAAGAACTGTGGTTGATGACTAAATCAATAATGACTCTAATTCCGCGTTCGTTGCAAGCGGCGATAAAATTCTCGAAATCAGCTAATGTTCCGTACTCAGGATCGATATCAAAGTAATCGGTCACATCGTATTTATGATATGTCGGTGATGGCATAACAGGCATAAGCCAGAGACCGTCAAAACCCAGATCACTGATATAATCTAACTTAGAGGTTAGACCGTTAAAATCGCCGATACCATCACCGTCACTGTCATAATATGAATACACGAATACTTCATACGTCGTACCATATCCGAAGCTAATATCGGTCGTTTTCATAAGGGTATCATTCATGGTCATGGTGTAGCCCTTATTGGCGATTTCATCAGGCTGCTCGGCAATATTTCCGTTGACTTGTTCGGTCAATGATTCGGTTGGGCGCTTATCACCGGAATTAGAACACGCCGTTAATGTTAGCGCGAGGATGAGAAAAAAAATCATCTTTATATTTTTCATAGGTGCTCACCTTTCTGTCAGTAAATGGATAAATGACATAATTTTCGCCGAAAATCATGGTATACTTATCATACCACAATTCAGTATCTGAGAGCAAATAATAGGGGATATAAATTAAGCTTGCTTTACTTAGAACATTATTGTAAAATTAGTACTGTTTATAGCTTGAATATCAACTATCGGATGTGTCATTTTAAGAGACACATTGCATACATTTATTTATATATTATTTAAAAGTAATATGAACTATTTTTGCAAGAGGTGTACATATGAAAAGTTACAAAGAGTTATCTAAGGCTGAATTGATAACCATACGTGATGAGCTTGAAGTAAACTATGCTAAGGTGATAAAAAGAGGTTTAAGCCTTGATATGTCTCGTGGTAAACCATCTAAAGAACAACTTGATTTATCCAATGATATGTTTAAGATAAATGACCTTAGCTATGCCGAAGACGGTACGGACTGCCGAAATTATGGCGGTTCAAGCGGCATTCCGGAAGCTCGGCGGTTAATGGGTGAAGTAATGGATGTTCCTGCCGAAAATGTCATCGTGAGCGGTAACTCAAGCCTTAATATAATGTACGATACTATTTCTCGGACAATGACGCATGGGATTATGGGGCTTAAGCCATGGTGCCGTCTTGAAAAAATAAAATTCCTTTGCCCTGCACCCGGGTATGACCGGCATTTCGCCATTACGGAGCATTTTGGTATTGAATTAATCTATGTGCCGATGAAAGATTCAGGCCCTGATATGGATATCGTCGAAAAATATGTCAATAACGATGCGCATGTTAAGGGAATCTGGTGTACGCCTAAGTACTCGAATCCTCTCGGTTTAAGCTATAGTGATGAAACGGTTAAGCGATTTGCGGCGCTGAAACCGATGGCGGAAGATTTTCGTATTTATTGGGATGATGCGTATTTGATTCATCATCTGTATGATGACAAAGATACGGTTCTTGATATTTTTTCGGAATGTAAAAAAACAGGGAATCAAGATATGGTATTAAAATTTTGCTCGTTTTCAAAAATCAGTTTCGCAGGAGCTTCTATTTCGGCTATTGCGGCATCAAAAGCGAATATCGATTATATACTTAATTCGATTTCAATTCAAACAATCGGACCTGATAAACTAAATATGCTTCGTCATGTAAAATTCTTTAAGAATTTAGCGGGAGTCTCAGCACATATGAAGAAACATGCGGAAATCCTCCGTCCCAAATTTGAAGCGGTTCTTAATGTATTAAATAAAG
>WQST01000226.1 GCA_009787745.1 Lachnospiraceae bacterium | reverse complement strand
ATCTGAACCCGGATGGTGACGATACTGACGTTTCAAATAATATAAGACGGGGTGTCATTGAAGATGTATTCTTTTTATCGACATTAGGCTTAGATTCTGATATTCCGCCTGTCTCTGATAACGGCGGCGGAATCGCAGGTCATAATAGCGGTGCAATAACCAGAGCATTTTATTTTGCACCATCTCCAAGCATAACAATCGGAACAGGGAATAGTGCTGTTACGACGATTTACCCAATCGTAAGGAGCGGAGAACCCGCAATGAAAATTACCGCTCCAAGCGGATCAGAATATGAATCATGCTTTTATTTGGCGGGTAATCGATACTCTGTAAATGAGGGAAGGAACTGGATTGACGAAAAATATAATTTAATCACAAATTACAATATAACCCCTGTGGTGACGATAAGCGGAGGCGGCAGAGGGCTGGTTTCTAATTTCGTTGATGTGGAGTGGATTGATTATGCTTATCGGGTAGAATTAGCTAATTGGTTAATGAGTCCGCGCGGATATCCGTATCCTATTATTCGAGGCACGAAGGCGCCGTTATATTGGCCGCTGACTGACAGTCCCGTAAGGGAAGATCAGATAGATACCGATGATTGGGCTAATTGGCGCCCAACTTCGGAAAGACCTGAAGCGCTTGGGTTTGTAAACGGTGATTTTTCAGTTGGTAATTTTACGAGTGTTAATGATGATCCGGGAAGTAATCGGCGTATATATATAGATATGGATAGTGTTAACGGGTGGTATACTCGCCCTGTCGCACCTGTTCCTTCTGTAAATCCTGATCCTATTGCTAATGCCCAAACTGTTTTTAATCCGATTTTTGCAGGAAATCAGGGAAATCCTGCACGTTCATGGCGTTTAATTGAACTTCAAGAACCTGTCAATATAAGCGGCGGTTCGATGCTCCATGACTATGCGTACTCTAACTATCAGGGGCAGTTTAATAATCCGTTGAATATACGTGATTCAAGAGTAAGATATGCTGAGCTTAATGCCGAGGTTCAAGGAACATTATATCAAATTTCTCCGACAATGCCGGGGGCGGAGTATTACTACTCTTTTTATCATACATCAAGAACTCCCACGGCGAATACGCAACAAGCGGATAGGATGCATTTTTATCTCACAGGTATCGCCGATAATGCGAAAGCAGTAGTAGAAAATGGTGCAGAGTTAAATGCTCGTGACGGAATAAATAGCGCTAACTTGACGTTTATACGCCCTGCGGTGTCGCCGCGCATGAACCGAAATTCAGGCGGGATAGTCCCGACAGGAAATGCCCGGAGATGGAATTCAACCGTATGGAATACGGCGGCATGGAATACGGTGGCATATGGTGCATCTAATCATGCAACAAATGGGTATAATTTGAATTATCATCAGGGCAAGAATTATCTTCAACCTCGCGGTAATCAATCTATTGACAGGGTAGTTGAGCAAATTATTCCCGCGGGAGTAATCTATCTTTATGATGTATGGGTAGGTCCCCCTGTGTCGGGGTCGGGTAACGATCAGATTCGTCCTGAAGGAGGTTATGGGATTACCTTTTGGTCAACGGTAAATGTTTCCGCGGCGGCAAGCGGTTCGAACACTGCCATTCCTTTAGCAGGAATTACGCATGACAATTATAATACGCTGATAAACCGCAATTCTGTAGCAAATACGGTATTTCCGAGTGGTATAATCCGCACACACGCAGTCGATAATGTAATCGGCTACTGGGGCGTTGAACATGGTTGGAAACATTATTATGGATTATATGAAGTTCCTGCCGGGCAGGTCAGAACTGAGTTCGCTTTCCAATCAAGAACAAGTAATCCGACCAGCGGAAACTTTCTTGATGGAATTTCCTTTAAGTCACCCTCATTTTTGTCAATTGAGAAATATATAAAAGATTCAGCTAATAATAATGTTATGTTCGTTAAGCCGAATGATTCATTAACGGTAGAGTTACAAGTAAAGAATTTCGGTGAAATGCCTGCGGATAATATCGTATTAAAAGATCGTCTGACACCTTTTGATCAATATATCGCTTATAATGGTACTACTACTACCGTTCAGGTTACGAGAAGAAGCGCAACAGGCGTCGTCACAACTTTTAATGCGACGACCAATTCTATTGCCAATATCAATTCGTCAGGTACAGTGGTCATAACCCTTCCTCCCGGTCAAAGACTTCAAATGGATGAAGAATTAACGGTCAGGTTTCCGATTCGTATTCGTAATTCATTGATGGATGATATTAACAGAACCGTAACACTGCTTTATTACTTTAGAAATCAAGGTGTAGTAGAGTACCGCGAGGATGGTACGGTAAGAACAGGAACCGAACGTAATATTGATAATAAATTTACAGCATATAAAGGTGCCATTCACAGTAACGGTTCGGGTCCTGACCCTGTTCAGGTTTTCATTGATCCGATTAAGCTTACAAAGATGGTTAATGTTACTCCGAACCAACCGTTAATAGATGGTCCTTTTAATATTAATTTGCGGATTGAGAATACAATGGAAGCCAATAATAACATTGTTACCAGAGGTCTGATAACAGATATTATTCCGAATGGTTTTCGTTTAGCACCCGGTTCAACAGTCGAGCGCCGTATAAATGGTGAAGGAGGCTGGGAAATTGCGAATGTAATGAGCCCTTATAATCCTAATGATGGAACCACCCGTATTACAATCAGTAACGTCGATTTGAATGCTAATATTACTACGATAGATTATCGGTATACTCTAATTTATATCGGTAATGGTTTCGGCGTTTCGTATATTGATATAGCGGCAGACTATAAGTATTTATACCAAGATGAGCATATTTTGACGGATTTGAGTGTTATGCTTAAGTTCCCGCAGCCTGTCGTTGGAATTAGTATAAAAACTACAGATGATAATTTCGATTCTACTGATAGCTTAATAGATAGTACTCTGGGAGGCAACACATATTTATTCGATATAACGAGAAACGCCGATTTAAGCGAAAGGTTAGCAGATGATAACTATGATGTCATGCCTGAAATCGTCTTAGTGGCGGGTGATCAACCCGGTCAGGATGTTCCGCTTACCAGAAACGGTGACGGGAATTATTGGATAGATACCGCTACCTACACAGCGATTTTGATTCAGGGAACCAATAATCTGGAGTTTACTCCGAAAACAGGTTTTTCGGGAAGCTGTAAAGTTTATTACCAAGTTCGTTTGACCGCTACTAAACCGGGCAGCATGGATTTCAATCTTAGTTCTAAGGTAAATGTGATAGATATAGTGATTCCCTAAGGAGTGATTTAATGCTTGGAAATGCGTTTGAAAACTTCATAAAAAAAGATAACCGCGGCATATCTTTATTATATATACTGGGGATTATGATGTTTTTGTTAGCGATTGGGACTTCGGTACTAGCGGCGTCAGGTGCTAACATGGGTTTTTTAGCCAGGCAAAGGGTGCATAATCAAGCGGTTCTCTTAGATGACTCTGTGCATAGGAATATTATGTATAGCTTACAGTTTGATACAGCGGATCCAAGTTTATTAGCGGAGCAGCTTTTTTGGTTGATGTATTTTGAGGAAGATGAAGATGCAAGACCTGAGGACTTCGTTCAAGGTGCGATTAATTTAAACAATATGCAACCGACTATAAATTTTAGTAATGGCACTAATATTACGGCGGAAGAAGCGAATGTCAGATTGACAAGAATAACATTATCAATAACTGAGTTAAATGTCATAATAACTGATTCGAGACCTGCGATATGGGAGATTATCGCACTTGAAGACGGTGAAATATATATTCCGCAAGTTGGCGACGAAGATTTTATAGATGTAGACGGAGAGCCGGCGATAAGGCGATTAGAAAGAGCACGTGAACCAAGAACGGCTGATGTGGATGCGTTACTGGAAGTAACTGTAGAAATAAGTGCGAATGGCAGAATGATAGCGTCACGAGCGTTCTATTCATATGAAGGC
>WQST01000225.1 GCA_009787745.1 Lachnospiraceae bacterium | reverse complement strand
CTCACTAATTATGAAAATCAAGTAACCCGTTTCAATACCGGCGGCGGCGGTCCTTCTAATATTCAGGCAGCCGCTAGTGATGCCGTAACAAGTGAACCCGCACAAAAAGCCCTTGCTGATCAGGCGGCATTTGCGACCGTTCAATATATCGGCGGAAATTACTGGGGTCCCGCAGGAAGTCTTGGTGAAATCTGTGTTCAAGGAAATCCTGATGGTTTGGATTTACAAGATATTCTTGATTTAGCAGTAGAAGGTATTACAGCACCCTAAATAATAAAATTTCGGAATGCACAGTACGTTAGCCGTACTGTGCATTTCTAATATCACAGAGCCGTTATAGGAATTATTTCACCTAAAGAGCGGTATCCTACTCGATTAATAATAACAAGAAAGGGCTTTCTAATGAATGAGATTAAATCCTTCTTTTGGGGAATATTAGGTTTTTTAAAAGGAGTAGCAGTTGACTTTGTGAAAGGCGATATCTTTGTCAAGCTGTCGGCTCTGATTATGGGTGTTGGGTTCTTTCGGCGAGGACAGATTGCTAAAGGTATCCTATTGACATTGTTCCAGACAGTAATTATATTTTTCATTATCGGATTTGCCATCCCCAATCTTTCAAAATTTGATACTTTGGGAGACGTAAAATTCGAAGCCGTTTTTAATTTCGAAACGATGAGGAATGAAATAAGTGATTATGATCATTCATTCAAAATCCTTCTTTATAGCTTGGTGTCGATTGTAGTTTTACTTACAGCGTTGATACTTTATCTAAAAAATATCAGTGATGCACGAAAAGCAGAGCTTCTATCACGTGAAGGAAAACATTTACCCTCATTTATTGAGGAGCTGAAATCTCTTCGTGATCAGCGCTTTTATCTGATCTTGCTTTCTTTTCCGTGTTTGGGCGTTATTTTATTCACAATTATACCTTTGATAGTGATGATTCTGGTAGCGTTTACCACATATGACCAGTTTAATTTTCCGCCGGCCGGCCTTTTTACATGGGCAGGGTTTGATAATTTCAGGCAATTATCATCAACTACCGCCGGAGGTGCGTTCGGTTACGCTTTTATTAAGGTACTAAGATGGACTTTGACATGGGCAGTCGCCGCGGCCTTTACGACTTTTTTCGGTGGTTTACTACTTTCGATGTTTATTAATAATGCCAAAACGAAATTTAAACAAATGTGGCGGACGCTGTTTATCGTTTCAATTGCGGTACCGCAATTCGTTACCCTTTTGGTTGTTCGCAACTTTTTCGCGAAAACAGGAATTGTTAATACATATATGATGGAATGGGGGGTCACAGACTTTTTAAAGAATATCGGTTTGGTTCCGCAAGCATTAGATCATATTCCCTTTCTGACTCATCCGACTTGGACGATGTTTATGATTGTTTTTATCAATATTTGGATCGGCGTACCGTATACGATGCTGATTGTTACGGGTATATTGATGAATATTCCGTCTGATCTTTATGAAAGCGCCAGAATTGATGGTGCTTCTCCGGCTAAACAATTTTACTATATTACGATGCCTTATATTCTATTTGTAATGGGACCTTTTTTGGTCACTTCCGTAGTTCAGAATGTTAATAACTTCAATGTTATCTACCTTTTGACACAAGATGTTTACTATACAACAGATTTAAGGCTTGCGGCGGTCAATGCGAAGGAAATTGATCTGTTGGTTACGTGGCTTTACCGGTTGACACAGGATTACTACGATTATAAGATGGCATCGGTTATCGGTATTTTAGTATTCATTGTTTGTGCATCAATTACCCTGTTTTTCTTTAACCTTGTCCTAAAAGCGAATAAGGAGGATAAATTCCAATTATGAATCCACTTAAAATCAAAAAAGGTATATTTTTAACAACACGCCACTTGTTTCTTTTCGTTTTGGCATTTATATGGTTGATTCCTATTTTTTGGCTGCTGGCTAATTCCTTTTCGGTCTTTCCCGGAATCAATATCCGGCGTTTTTATCCGCAAGAATGGACGCTGAATAATTATTATATGTTGCTTTTCGATAAAACACATACGATTGCGCAGTTTCCTTTATGGTTCAAAAACACCTTAATCGTTGCGATATTTACCTGCTTAATTTCCAGTACCTTCGTTCTAATGACAAGTTATTCAATAAGTCGGATGCGTTTTAAAGGACGTAAGGCTTTAATGAATGTCGGGGTTATTTTGGGTCTGTTCCCCGGCTTTTTATCGATGATCGCCGTTTATTTCATTCTACAGACATTCGGGCTTACCAATTCCCACTTCGGATTAATTATTGTTTATTCAGGTGGTTCGGGTTTGGGCTATCTGATAGCAAAAGGATTCCTTGATACGATTTCAGAAACCTTAAGCGAGTCTGCGCGCATTGAAGGAGCGACGGAGTCACAGATTTTCTTAAGGATCATCATGCCTTTATCCAGACCGATTATCGTTTATACGGTCATTAGTTCATTCCTTGTTCCGTGGATGGATTTCATTTTTGCCAGAATTATCTTAAATTCGGGATTATCAAAAGACTGGACTGTTGCTATCGGGCTTTATAATATGCTTGATCGGTCGTCAGTTAATACTCTGTTCGCGCGTTTTTGCGCAGGGGGCGTCCTAATCTCGATTCCGATCGCGATTCTTTTCGTGATAATGCAGAAATTCTATGTTGAAGGTATTACATCAGGTGCTGTTAAAGGTTAAATCATGGAAATTTAATTACTGTTAAAAGTTGCGCGAAGAATCCCGTTAAGGTTCTTCGCGTAACCTATGTTCATTGTCGTTGGAGGTAAAGATGAAAAGGTTAGTTTTGGCGTTAGCGGTAAAGACGCTTTTTTGCTTGACAGCTTGCGGTTCGGCTAATAATGAAGAGGTTCGGGAAACCGCCCTGCCCCCTGCTAATGAAAACCCTTCCGGGAGTGACGCCATTAGCGATAAATGGTGGCTTAGCGGTGAGTATGCGAAAGGAAGCATTTTCGTTGATGCTATCCCGGGCTTATCGCCCGATTTCATTCGCGGTGCAGATATTTCAAGTCTTTTGTCATTGGAAGAAAGCGGGGTGAAATTCTACGGTTTCGATGGTAATGAGCAGGATATGCTAAAAACGATGAGTGAAGCCGCCTTCAATTATATCCGTGTGCGTGTCTGGAACGACCCGTTTGACGAGAATGGAAATGGATACGGCGGCGGTAACTGTAATGCGCAGACAGCGGCGATACTCGGAAAAAGGGCCGCTGATTACGGGATGAAGTTATTGGTTGATTTTCATTATTCCGATTTTTGGGCTGACCCCGGTAAACAGCAAGCACCAAAAGCTTGGGAAAATATGGATATTAACGAAAAAGAAAAAGCGCTTTACGATTATACCGTGGAATCACTTAGAACAATCATTGATGCAGGAGCTGATGTCGGGATGGTTCAAATCGGTAATGAAACGACAGGGGGATTTTGCGGCGAAAAATCATGGCCGCGTATTTGCGTACTGATGGCTTCAGGAGCAAGGGCGGTACGCGCCGTGGCTTTGGAAACAGGAAAGGATATCGAAATTGTTATCCATTTGACCAATCCTGAAAGCCATAATTTTAGCCAAACGGCGAGGTTGCTTGAAGTAAACAATGTTGATTATGATATTTTCGCAACTTCGTATTATTCCTTCTGGCATGGTTCACTAGAGAATATGACGGAGAAACTTGCTGAGATAGCGGCAGTTTATGGGAAGAAGGTGATGGTAGCGGAAGTTGCCTATGCTTATAGCTATGAGGATTTCGACGGACATGCGAATACGATCGGCGACGGAGCAACCTTCGATAAACAGTATCCGCTGACTGTTCAGGGGCAGGCAAGGGCCGTTTATGATGTCGTCGAAGCCGTCGCTTCATTAGGTGAGAAAGGTATCGGTGTTTTTTACTGGGAACCGGCTTGGATTCCTGTACCGGGCGATAGCCATGAAGAACGTTTCAAGCTTTGGGAGAAGTTTG
>WQST01000224.1 GCA_009787745.1 Lachnospiraceae bacterium | reverse complement strand
GTATTAACCAAAACGATGAAAGGTTTATGTATCTTTAAAAGTTCGCCAATCGTCCTGTCTTCCGCCTCTTTATAGCTGTCGCGGGGAATGTCGCCGAAACTGCCGTCACTTGTAATGACGACACCGATTGTGGAGTGGTCGTTTATAACCTTCCGAGTGCCTATTTCGGCTGCCTCAGTAAAAGGGATTTCCTGATTCGACCAAGGTGTTTTGACCATGCGTTCGGCATCATCTTCCATATGCCCGCTGGCACCTTCTACCATATAGCCGACGCAGTCGATTAATCTTACTTTGGCTTCAACTTCCCCTGCCAATTTAATATTGGCGGCTTCCTTCGGGATGAACTTGGGTTCAGTCGTCGTAATCGTCCGCCCGCCTGAACTTTGCGGCATTTCATCTGTGGCTCGCTCTTTTTCAAATTCTTCGGTCATATATGGTAGCACCATCAAATCCATAAAGCGTTTTATAAATGTGGACTTCCCGGTTCTGACCGGACCTACCACCCCAATATAAATCTCACCACCGCATCTTAACTGAATATCCTTATACAGATCGTAAGTTCCGGTATTTAAGTTTTCCATAAAAACTCCTTCCGCATTACACTTAACCATGTAATATCTTTACTGGTTAAACATATGCGGAAGGATGAATGATTATACACATTATTTATTAAGGCGTTGGCTAACTGCGGTTAGAAATAATTTCTTCAACTACTTAATCAACGCACTGTAACTCTAATTGTGCGGGTGACCGGGCGCCCGTCAGGGAAGCCCGCTTGCGGCTGTGCGCCGACAAAATACATATCAACTTTTACATTATAATTACCCGCTTTAATACCTTGCGAAGCACTTGTTATTGTGACATTATTATCTTTATCGACCGTCGCGGTAATACCGTTTGGCGCGGTTGCAACGACTTTTTTGAGTACTGCGGTATCATTTACATAGGTGTCCATCCCATATACGGCTTTATTATTCTGACTGTTTAGGTAAAATGTGCTTGCCGCCGGATTAGTCACTCCGGGGGTACTTTGGACGGGGGTAAATGTGAGGGTGGTATCAACATGGCTACCGCCGCTTAAAGTCAGCCGAACGGGAATCACCGTTTTTTTAGTATATGCGATTGCTCCGTTTCTGAGTTTTAAATCAAAACGGTTATTAGCTTGTAAAACGGTATAAAAATCTTTATTTATTTTGCCCTGTGCCTGAGTGGTTCCGATTTCATACAAAGTAATAGAAGCAATATCCCCTGTGTAATTGGTCATAACGATTCTGCCGCCTAAATTTGATTCTGAGCGTTTTAATAAATCCAGTCTTCCGCTCATCGCAATTGTCGCCCTCAGATTATCGGTATTACCGACACGAACGGTAAAATCTCGCCTTACTTTCGGGAAATCAGCCAGCATTCCTTCAATCCGATACTGATAAGTGGCGGCTTTATCCTCAATATTCGGATTTAAGCTGACGGTAAGCCTGTCAGCGGCACGATTATAGTTAAAGCGAACCGGCAGATCGTCGGGATTCGCCGCCAAAATATATTGCTTTTTGGCTGTATCGTAGTAGTATATCCGCCATACATTAGACGATGTAATCTGCATGTTATTACGGTTTACGCTCATGCTTGTTATGGCACTTTCTGTTTTTCGCTTAGTATTCAAATTAAATGACGACATGCCTGTCGTAACTATCGGGGCGGCGGTAAATACTCTCATACTCACCCGAACATTTACCGGTTCGCGCCAAATCGGGTTGCCGGATGCATCTGTTTTAATAACTCCGACAGTTACGGCAATTGTTTGGCCGTTATTATAATTTTTGTTAGGCAGTGCCAAGTTAAGTGTTCCGTCATTTGAGCGTGTACATAACAATGTGTTAGCAGGGGTCGCCGAAACTATTTGATAGTCCTTAAGAACCTCTCCTGTTCTTCTGTCGGTTAAATTAGTCAATGCGACGGTATCATTTTTATATTGTAATTGCGGAATTATAGGTTGGATAATCGTGTCTTTCGTATTGACGAGCCTGACCGACATATTGACGGTAATACTTTGAAATCCTTCCATTGTTACGTTGACTTGCCCGGTCAATGTGCGTGGGGTCAAATTCCGCGCGGCATCTTTAAGGACAATAAGCCAATTGCCGTTTAAGTCTTTTTTGAATCCAAAGAATTTATCGAAATCATTTTTTTGACCTGCGACAGGTTCGAGTGAAACTATTTTTTCACTTGCTCTATGGGTCAGAAGCGTTTCTTCAATAAGCAAATCCTGTAGATTAAATGCTACGGCGGTAAATGATGCGGTCGGTTTTCTGTTAACAATACTTAGTGTATAGGTTAATTGGTTATCACGTTTACCCTCTCCCCCGCCGATTCGCGGTGACGAAGTGGTCGGAACATTAACGATCAGTGTATGAGCGGCAAGGTTTAACTGATCAAGCGCCGCCGACGGTAATGAAAGTTGGTATGTCCCGTTACTGTTTCGGTGCAGTTTCATCTCAGCGGCGACATCTTCATATGTTAGTTTGCCGCGGAATAATGAAGTTACGATGAAATCGTTTGGGATAATCTCACAGCCATTCATTTCAACTAAATTAAAAGGGTCGGAAATTATTAAATCGGTATTGTCGCTTGTGCGGTGTCTATTGAATGTCAGGGTTCTTTCAACTTGTAGCGGCGCAGAGTTTACCGCATCAATAATGATGCTTTGCGACGCTTTGAAATCGTCCTGAGCCGTTACAGTCAGACCTGAACTTCCTGCTTTTCTTATCGTTACGGTGACGGTATTATTGGCGCCTGCTTTCAAACTAATTACACTTGAATCGGTAACAGTCCAATTAACTTTTGTGTTAAGCCCGTCTTTGTCGCCGATTGCCTGTAATGTATAAGTGTCAAGCGGGGTTCCTGTTTTGAAATAATCGGCAAGGTAATCACCGTTTGCAAATTCCTTAATAATATTTCCGTTACTGTCAAGATGTCTTATCTTCACCTCTTTTGTCTGTGCTTTCGGTACAACCGTAACCGTAAAGGTGACTTTGCGCTTTAAGAGCGGATCATTTTTTAATGTCGCCGTAACGGTCACTTTGGTGTTCGAAGCGGGGGCAAAGCTTGGATTGGGAGTGACCTCACCTTTATCGCTTATAATAATTTGATTATTATTATATTGAAAATCAAATTTTTTGACATCATCTTCTTTTAACATGATACCATATTGGTTCATAATGCTTAAAGATGCTTTGCTCTGATTATTGACAGGGTAGCTTTCCAACATGATATTGGCTGTAACGGGGGAGAAGCGATCGTTCTGCGGTAAAGTAAAACCTGTCTCATCCATTTGATCCTGTACTAAATCTTCGGCAAAAAGCACATTGACCACGCAAGTCAATGTAGAATGTATCTTATTATCAATTAATACGGATGCTGTAATAATCGTATTGCCGATACCATTTGCTGTTACAACGCCGTTTGCCGAAACTGTTGCAACTGTTTCATTAAGGCTCTTCCATTCAACGTTCAGCTTCTGACCGCCTGTTGATTCGGCGGCGGCAATCAGATTATGGGTGCCGCCGATACCGTTAAATGTATGGGTTGATTCACTAATGGTAAATGATTTAACGCCGTTTAGGACTTTGATTTTCGTTGAGGTGCTAAGATTGGTTCCGTCCATTGTCGCCGCATGAATATATGCTTCACCGACCGCGTTAGCAGTAAGTATGCCATTATCATTAATCGTTAAGATGTTAGCGTTGCTACTGGCCCATTTAACTTTTTTATCGCTTGTAAGCGCGGGTTTTATGGTTGCGGTCATGGTCAGTATATCGCCGACTTCTAATGATAATTCAGTACGGTCAATTGATATGCTTTCAGCTAAGACAGTAACTTTTATCGTGGCTTTGTTGGTCTTTTTGGCGGCGTCGGCTGTTGTGACGGTAATAACGGTTTCCCCCGCGGCGATGGGGGTGATAATGCCGCTATCTTTGTTGATAGT
>WQST01000223.1 GCA_009787745.1 Lachnospiraceae bacterium | reverse complement strand
GCAATCGGTTGGCGATAGTATCGGGGTCAAGGCTTCGGGCGGCATCCGTACCCGCGAGGATGCGGAAAAAATGCTCGCCGCGGGAGCCAACCGCTTAGGAACAAGCCGAACGATCGAAATAATCCGTTCCGCTGAGACACAATGACGAAAGTTACCCCATAGTATAAATACGAACGGAGATACTGCCTAATGGCTTTACAAATAAAACTCCAGGTTTTCGAAGGTCCCCTGGATTTACTTTTACATCTGATTGACAAGAACAAAGTCGATATATACGATATTCCCATCGTCATGATAACCGAACAATATCTTGAATACATCCGCCATATGGAAAAAGAGGACATGAACTTAATGAGCGAGTTCCTTGTAATGGCGGCTACTTTGCTTGATATCAAATGCCGGATGCTTCTGCCGCTTGAAGTGAATGAGGAAGGCGAAGAGGAAGACCCCCGTGCCGAACTGGTGCAAAAGCTTTTGGAACATAAGATGTATAAGTATATGTCAGAAGAATTAAGAGACCGCCAGATAGATGCCCGACGAAATCTCTTTAAAGAAACGACTCTGCCTGATGAGGTACGCAATTATCGTGAACCGTTTAATTATGAAGAACTAATCGGTGATGCGACTTTAAATAAATTACACGAGTTATTCAAAATAATGCTCAAACGGCAGGAGGATAAAATTGATCCGATCCGCTCATCATTCAGCGAAGTAGAAAAAGATGAAATTGATATTGAGCTAAAAATGTCATATGTCGAAAATTTCTTGCTAAATCGGCGACGATTTAGTTTTATCGAATTAATCGAGAAGCAAAAAAATAAGATGGAAATCATCGTAACATTTTTAGTGATACTGGAACTTATGAAAATTGGCAGAATTATTATTTTACAGGATGAACTTAAGGATGATATTATTATAGAGGTTTTAGAGTGTTATTCTGAGCCGAAGGCGAAACTTAGTTAAGCGTTCATCCTTCGCTTAACATCGGCATTAGCACAAGGGGTATGATTATGGAATTAAGTGATAAAAAGGCAATTCTTGAAGGCATCCTTTTTACGATGGGTGAGTCGGTTGAAGTGGAACGCTTGGCGGCTGTTATTGAAGAAGAAAAAGAAGTAACACGCGATATTTTATTGACGATGAAAGAAGAGTACGAAAGAGGTAAACGCGGGATAGCGCTATTAGAACTGGAAGGTTCGTTTCAGATGTGTACCCGCAGTGATATGTATGAGTACTTGATAAAAATTGCGAAAACACCGCGAAAATATAGTTTGACGGACACGCTTTTAGAAACGCTTTCAATAATCGCATATAAACAGCCCATCACAAGAATCGAAATAGAAAAAATCCGCGGTGTCAGTTGTGACCACGCGGTCAATCGTTTATTGGAATTTGGCTTAATAAATGAACTGGGCCGTCTTGACGCCCCCGGGCGCCCGCTCCTGTTCGGAACAACCGAAGAGTTTTTGCGTTGCTTCGGAGTGAAATCCCTCGCCGATTTACCGCAGATGAACCCCGTTCAAATCGAAGAATTTAAGTTACAAGCCGAGCAGGAAGTTAAGCTTAGTTTGGATGTATAGTGAACTATATTTCGTATCTTGCATTGAATATTAATAGGCGATATAATAATAGTTGTGGTTAAAGTTAAGAAAGGACATCGGATGTCATGAAAGCGACAAATCTAAATGATATATTAAAAACTTTTAGAACCGAACCGCTTAATACAAGCGAGTTAATCAGCAGTTTTTATTATGATAATACCATGCCGATACGTACCGGAGACAAATGTGATTCACCATTACGGGATTTGTATGATGAATGCACAATGCCGTCCGTTCGGAATGCTCATATATTAATGGGGCATAGAGGTTGCGGGAAGAGTACCGAACTTTTCAATCTGTCACAAAAATTAGAATTAAACGGACAGCCGACTAGTATTGTTGATGTTCCGATTGAAGTGGATATTTTCAATGCCAGCCGCTGGGATATAATGTTACTGATTACGGAATGCTTGTGTAAAATAGCCGCAAATAAAGAAATTAAAGTACCGAATAAGACAATTACATCTGTTATTGATTTTTTGACTAAAGATGTGACGAAAGAAGATGAGATGAATTTTTCAAGTGAAATTGGAGTAGAGGGCGGAGCAGAAGCCGGAACCCCTCCGATAATGAAAAACTTGCTGAATTTATTTATCAAATTTAAAACAGAAATCAGAGCAAATTCAAAGTCGCGGTCTACCATCACAGAAAAGATGGAAAAGCGCGCAAAGGACTGGATAGATTATATAAAAGAAATATCTGATTTTGTTTCAAATGGGCTTAATAATAAACAACCGATACTAATTTTTGAAAATATTGACCGCATTCCTCCTGAAAAAGTGGTTGAGATTCTTAGTTATCCATATTTAGCTGAAATGCCGTTTCCAATAATATATACTTTTCCCATAAGTGTATATTATTCTGCTGATTTTGCGGTTATTAATAATTTATACAAACATCATACATTGCCAATGATAAAAATAAGCAATGTTGATAAGAGCAGAAATGATGAAGGAATCGAAATAATTAGCGAAATTGTCAGATTAAGAGCAGATTTAGATTTATTCGCTGAGGGAAGTTTGGATAAGATGATTGAGCAAACAGGCGGTGTTTTAAGAGATTTGTTTAATTGTATCATATCCGCAGCAAGAAGAGCGGGACGCCGTGAGTCGGCGAAAATTGAAGAAGAAGACGTTATCAGAGCACTTTCTAATATTAGCGAAGATTTAACTAGGCAAATTTCGATGGATGATAATGCTAAATTGCTTAATATATATAGTGATAAAAATTTTAGAATGCAAATAGAAGATAAAGCATTTTTATTAGAAAAATTACACAATTTGGTCATTTTAGAATATCGTAATGGCGCCCCTTGGCATGATTTGCATCCATTAGTGACAGAATTTCTCATAAAACAAGGTGTAATAAAATCAGATGATTGTTGATAATCAAGAAGCTTATGAAACACTTAGTTGGATTTTAGATAATGCCGATAGCGGTTTCTTTATTGTGACCGCGCCGTACCAATTGCAAAATGAACTAATTTTGCGTTACGAAACATCAAAGACCGCCATTTATGATTATGCAAAGAGTGAAAATAAATTTACTTTTACCGAGTTAGGTGAATGGGCAGACACATGTCCTGATGATGAATTTTTATTTATAGTAAATATGCAAGTGATTTTTAATGATGAGAATGCTATGAATTCTATTAACTTGTGCCGTGATATGCTGGCTTCAAAAAATAGAGCATGGCTATTTTTTATGACGAGGGATTGCGAAGAAATGTTGGCGAAAAATGCGCGTGATTTTTATTCTTATGTAAGAATGAAGGCGTATTTTAAGGCGGAAATTGAAAGATTCAATCTCATAAGTACTGAAAAGGTTGTTAATTATGATAAAGCCGGCGAAGCGATTGAGCGTTATGCGGAAATTGAAAAGAGCCTGATGTCATTAGCAATTGAGGATACACCTCATGACGAATTGGCGACAGCAGCCGTAACGCTTTCTAATTTAGCAGATTTATATAAGAACTATAATGATTATGATAAGGCACTTAGGATATCAGAAAAGGTAATTTTAATACGAGAAAAAGTCTTTGGTAAAGAGCATCCGGAAACAGCGATAGCTTATAATTTTATTGCTAGCATATACTTTGACAGAGGTGATTTTTCTGAAGCTATTAAATGGATTAATGAAGATTTGATGATTTGTTTGAAAGTGCTTGGTAAAAAAAATATTAATACAGCATTTGCTTATAATAATATAGCATCAATCTATAAATATATGCATGGATATGAAGAAGCACTAGTTTTTTTTGAAAAGGCACGAATAATATGTGAAGAGGTGCAAGGCAAGAACCATGAGGATACTGCAAGTATCTATAATAACATTGCAGATTTATACAGTTACCAAGGTGATTATTTAAGGGCACTTGAATGGTGCGAAAAATCCTTAGAAATATATGAAAA
>WQST01000222.1 GCA_009787745.1 Lachnospiraceae bacterium | reverse complement strand
CTAGGGGCAAAGCGGGTTCTTAATTTAGTCATGAAGATTAGTGCCTTTCTCAGCTTTGACCGTAGTAGGCGTCAACGCCGTATTTACGGTTGTAGTGTTTGTCCATGAGGACTTGGGGGGCGGGTTCTAAGTCGCGGTTGATTTTTTCCGCCATATATGCTACTCTGGCGACTTGTTCGATGACGACGGCATTTTGGACTGCTTGTTTGGCGTCTTTACCCCAGGTAAACGGGCCGTGGTTCTTGCAAAGGACGGCGGGGACTGCCCGGGGGTCTTTGTTCGCGCGTTTAAATTCCCCGGCGATTAGAAGTCCTGTGTTTTTCTCGTAGTCGTTTTCGATTTCATCGTCATAAAGGCAACGGACGCAGGGAATGTCGCCATAGAAGTAGTCGGCGTGGGTGGTTCCGTAGCAGGGGATGCTTCGCCCTGCCTCCGCCCACGCGGTTGCATATGGCGAATGGGTGTGGACGATGCCGCCGATCTCAGGGAAAGCCTTGTATAGTTCGAGATGGGTCGGGGTGTCGGAAGACGGATTGTATTTTCCTTCAATGCGCTTTCCGTCCATATCCATCACGACCATATCGTCAGGAGTCAGCTTATCATAGGCGACACCGCTGGGTTTGATAACAAACAAACCTTTTTCGCGATCAATCGCACTAACATTCCCCCATGTAAATGTCACTAAGCCATACTTTGGCAAATCCATATTCGCAGCATATACAATTCTTTTTAATTCATCAAACATATATCATCCTCCAATAGTCCGTCGAGATATCTTTATATTGCTGATACCGCCGCCTGTTCAATCTTAAGCCCTGTTTTATAGCGTTCAATAAAAATATCAAAACTCTCTGCTACTTTGGGGTCAGGCCTCATTTCTTTTCCTGTACCGCCGACGAAAACTTTTTTTCCGAGAAATTCATCCAAGGTTTCTTTTTCATCTTTTGCCCGTAAATAGGACGCTAAGAGGGCAATCCCCCAAGCACCGCCTTCTCCTGCTGTTTCCATAACCGACACGGGGGCGTTCATTGCCGCGGCTAAAAAGGACTGACCGACTCCTTCGGTTTTAAATAAACCGCCGTGCCCGAAAATACGATCCACTTTTACCCCTTCTTGTTTTAAGAGGATATCAAGCCCGATTTTCAGTGCGCCTAATGATGTAAATAAATGTGTCCGCATGAAGTTCGCTAAATTAAAATTACCATCGCTGCGGCGGACAAATAAAGGCCTGCCTTCGGAAAATCCTGTAATATGCTCACCCGAAAAATAATTATATGCCAACATCCCGCCCACATCAATATCACCTTCAAGGGCTTTGGTATAAAGGGTATTATAAACTTTATCAAGCGTTACTTCAATCCCCAGTGTATCCGTAAATTCTTTAAATAATGAGACCCAACTGTTTAAATCAGAGGTGCAATTATTGCAATGAACCATTCCGACCAAACTGCCTGCGGGGGTTGTAACCAAATCTATCTCAGGATAAACACGCCCTAACTCCTCTTCTAGTACGATCATCGCAAAAACACTGGTTCCCGCAGAAACATTGCCTGTTCTTTCCGCCACTGAATTAGTCGCGGCCATACCTGTTCCTGCGTCGCCTTCAGGAGGGCAAAGAGGGATTCCTGCGATAAGATTTCCGCTCGGGTCTAAAAGAGCGGCGCCCTCATTTGTTAATTTCCCTGCATCTTCTCCTGCCATCAGGACTGCGGGTAAAATATCCTTAAGCTCCCGATTAAAGCCTTGAGCCGCAATCATGCCGTTGAATTTCGTAACCATTCGGGCGGAATATTCCTTCGTCCCCGCTGTAATCGGGAACATTCCCGAAGCATCGCCGACGCCCAGAACCTTTTCGCCTGTCAGCATAAAGTGAATGTATCCTGCCAGCGTAGTGATATAAGCGATATCTTTGACATGCTCTTCCTGATTAAGGATTGCTTGGTAAAGATGGGAAATGCTCCATCTTTGCGGAATATTGTAACCGAGGTTTGCTGTCAAAATCTGTGACGCTTCTTCGGTCATCGTATTGCGCCATGTCCGAAACGGAGTCAGCAGTCTGTCTGAGCGGTCAAAAGGCAGATAGCCGTGCATCATCGCGCTAATGCCGATTGAGCCGATTGTTTTAAGAGTGGTTTTGTATTTTCGCTCAACATCTTTTGTTAAATCTGTATAGCAGTATTTCAGCCCGTTCCATATATCATCAAGTGAATATGTCCAAATATTATTCTCATAACGGTTCTCCCATTCATGACTGCCCGAGGCAATCGGGACGAAATTTTCATCTATCAAAACCGCTTTAATCCGCGTCGAACCAAACTCGATGCCAAGTGATGTATTTCCTGCTTCAATTGCTTTTTTGCTAAAATCAGTATCTATCATTTCGTCTCCGTGCCTAATATTTAACTATCCGTTCCGCCGCTGTATCAAGTTCTTTAATCACGCGATCGCACCAAGCATCAAAATTGGGATCGATTATTTGTAGTTCAGGATGGGCTAAAATGTAGAAAAGTGCTTCTTTGATACCTTGATCAAACCGCTTCTTCGCGACAAAATCAGGCACTAAACGTTTTAACTTAGTATTGTCGAATACAACCGTGTTGGCTTTATCACCGATTAAACTGCCGCGAAAATCATAATTGGAGCATCTATTCAAAAACTCTGATGAAACATAGTACGGCTTTAAAGGTACGCCTAAAGCATCGGCGATTGACTGATAAATCTGATTCCATGTAAGATTTTCATCCGATGTAATCTGAACCGCTTCCCCAATCGCATGGATATTGCCAAGCAAACCAACGAATCCTTCCGCAAAATCATTCGCGTGGGTCATCGTCCAAAGCGAAGTTCCGTCGCCATGAATGATGACAGGCTTTTCTTCCATCATCCTCTTAATGACTTGGAAACTGCCATAGTCACCATGGACACCCAGCGGTACTGAATTTTTGCTGTAAGTGTGACTGGGGCGAACAATCGTCACAGGAAAACCTTCGTCACGATAATACTTCATCAGATATTCTTCACCCGCAATCTTATTGCGGGAGTATTCCCAGTAAGGGTTCGACAGCGGAGTCCCTTCGCTGATATGATAATCAGACGGGGGTTTCTGGTAAGCCGAAGCGGAACTGATAAAGATAAATTGTTTGGTTCTTCCGTAGAAAAGGCGAACATCACGCTCTAAATGAGCAGGGACAAAAGCAATAAAATCGACGACTGAATCAAATTCTAAATCTTTTATTTGTTCATAAACAGCGGCTTCATCATTTATATCCGCTTTTATTTCGGTCATATTCTTGTAACTGCTGAAATGTTGATTTTTCGTACCGCGATTTAGTAAAAAAAGGTTATGCCCTTGCTCTAAAAGCTTGCGGGAAATAGCCATACTGATCGTTCCCGTTCCGCCGATAAGTAAAATCTTCATATTCGCCCTCCTCATTTGGGTGATTTGCCAAGTACTGTTATTATTTTATCATAGGGTGATATAGTTTACAATGAGAATCAATGCGAAAACAATGTAATTATACTTGGGTAAAGGAATTTCGATTTCTTTGATAATATTTATGAATTATCCATAAGCAACTTTACTTGTATGTTTAAGTTATTATAGCAGAATGTAGGTGTTGTGTATAGGCGATTCTAGTAGCTTCATCTTATTCGAATCAATTATATCATGTAGAGTATCGCTTTATAGTTTTATTTTGTTTAATTATAAAGATGTATAATTTATTTGCTAATTGATAGCAGGTGTTATTTATTTTTGGTATAAAAAACTTGTAAATATGCAATAGACCTTTTTGCGTGTTGGAAAACCCCACAGAAGGAGCTTTCCGGCATATCCACTGAAAGTGTAATCAAAAGTGTGGAATCATTAAATAACGATTGTTATTAATCGCCAAATAACGTAATTTCGTTACGGTAATTTAATGCCGTTTCCAATCATTGGCTCTGAAAAAACCAGCTCTATTATTTTAATCTCGTACTTTTCAAATAAATCTTCTTCATTAATAACGTTATTTGCACTTAGTAC
>WQST01000221.1 GCA_009787745.1 Lachnospiraceae bacterium | reverse complement strand
GGAGTCTCAGCACATATGAAGAAACATGCGGAAATCCTCCGTCCCAAATTTGAAGCGGTTCTTAATGTATTAAATAAAGAGCTTAATGGTTTGGGTATCGCCGCTTGGACTAATCCTAAAGGCGGATATTTTATCTCATTTGAAACTTTGCCGGGGTGTGCTAAGGATGTCGTATCGCTTTGTAATCACGCAGGTGTTATAATGACTAAAGCGGGAGCAACATTTCCTTATGGAATTGATCCTAATGACAGTAATATTCGGATTGCCCCGAGTTTTCTTTCGGTCGAAGAGCTTAGTATAGCAACCGATTTATTAATCTTGTGCGTGAAGTTAAGCAGTGTAAAAAAGCTTATCAATGAAGCTTAGTATGCTTTTAATCATTAGAAGGGTATGGAAGTTATGATGGAAGAAATAAAGCGGCTTGAACGTGATCTTGTTCATAAAGGGAACGTGATTGATTATTATGAAGATACAATGCAGATTCCAAACGGGAATATTGTTAAATGGGATTTTATTGACCATAAAGGCGCGGCGGCAGTGGTAGCTGTCCGCGATGACGGAAAGCTGATAATGGTGCGCCAATATCGCAATGCACTGGAGCGGGAGACTATTGAGCTACCAGCAGGAAGCGTAAATTATCGCGGCGAGCCGACGATTGAAGCGGCTAAACGTGAACTTACCGAAGAAACAGGATTTAGTGCCGAATCATTTGACTTATTGATTTCGATATATACAACGGTCGCTTTTTGTAATGAAAAAATTGATATCTATGTTGCTAAGGGATTAAAATCGGGTAAGCAAGAACTTGATGAAGATGAGTATATCAATGTGGAAGTTCATGATTTAGATGAGCTTTGTCAGATGATTTATGATTGTAAAATCCAGGACGCCAAGACGGTCGCCGCGATAATGGCTTATAAGAATAAATATTGTTAATTATGCGTTTGAGCGAATTTTCTGATTGAATTAGGATAATCATATGCGATGAAAATTAAGCGTTTGTCGATGGAATTAAAGCGTACATCAAAACGGGTTTCCATATCATTAATACGCTTATTGAGCTGAACCATACGTTTTTCAAACTGTTTAAATCCTTTATCAATCCTGTCCACACGAATATTAAAGCGAGCTTCCATTACGTCCATACGCTTTTCAAACTGTTCCATACGCTTATCTAAACGAATTTCCAGTTGTTCCATACGAATATTAAGGCGTACTTCAATATTAGCCATGCGTATGTTCATGGCTTCAAATTTGCTGTTAATTTCAGTACAATGCATACTTAACATTTCCATCATATCTTTTGTAACAAATTGTTGGAGATCATCTAGTTTTTTATCTATTTTTTCTAATTTGCTCTCAATAATTTCAACTTTCTTTTCGATAATCTCAACTTTCTTTTCGATAATCTCAACTTTCTTTTCGATAATCTCAACTTTCTTTTCGATAATCTCAACTCTTTTTTCAATAGCCTCAACTCTTTTTTCAATAACCTCAACTTTGTTTTCGATAACCTCAACTCTTTTCTCGATAGCCTCAACTTTGTTTTCCAGCTTTTCTATCCTAGTTTCAATTCTATCTAACCTCTTTTCTACTTTATTATCTACTGTATTCATACTTCTCCTCTCTTTGATTTCGATAGGATAATTATTGCACAAATGGCTTTAGAAAATCCATAGTAATAATATACAAAGTGAATTTTTGTTAGATATTTATATTTCGATGTCCTGAAAAGCTGATGAAAAAGATAATTCTACCAAAAAACCGATGTGTTTAGCGAATAGTAGCGTAGTTTTATGAGCTTTGTCAAAAAATCATATGTGAAATATGTACAAACTTACTTTTCGCATAAATAATACAAGCAGGCAATATAATGTAAAAGTTGAGGAGCAATATGAAAAGTAGAGAGATTAATCGTTATTGTAAATGGCTTTTAACATTCGTCGGAAGCTTTATCAGCGGTATTTTAATTATGAACATTGCGAAAAATTATTTCTTGATTGACGGCGGAATTTTAAACCCGGGTACTTTAAGCAGAATTAAATATCTCAATGTAGATGGCTCGATGTTACTAAGATACTCGCTTTTAGAGCGGGGCAAAATCAGTTTTATCCTGATTATATTTTCAACAACCTTTATCGGAATAGCAGTTTCATATGTTTTCGTTATGTGGCAAGGTATTCTGACAGGTATGTTCATTACCGCCGCGGTAATCCGCTATGGGATTAAAGGTGTTTTGCTATTCATGGCAGGAATTTTTCCGCAGCAAATTTTATTAATTCCGGCATGGGTAATGCTCTTGAACTGGTGTTCGGACATTTGCCTGAAATTTTATTTTCCGCATAAAGATTCCGATGTTGTAACGAGTCAAAAACATTATTTGATGCGAAAAGCGATAATTTTGTTATGGATAATTGGTGTTATTGTTATCGGCTGTATCCTTGAAAGTTATGTAAACCCAATTTTTTTAACGGAATTATTGAATCTATTTTAAGGCTATATATAGTATAAAAACAAATTCAATTATCATCATCCGGTATGCACAAAAATTTTATGCAAATACCCCAAAATAAAGGGATTTTTTGTTTGCATTTACAACTGATTATGATTATAATAAAACTTACATTACAAAGTTTCAAAGAAGGATTTATATGGAACAGGCGATCAATTCATTTATTTCTTATTTACATAATGTCAAGAAAACATCGGACAATACGGTAATGTCTTACCGTCGCGATTTGAAAAAAGTGAATAACTACATGCAGGAGCAGGGTATTTTGGATGTATCCGAAATAACGGTTACTAGTTTAAATTCTTATGTATTATTCTTGGAAAAAAATAAATTCTCGGCGGCGACGATTTCACGGAATATTGCTTCAATAAAAGCATTTTATTATTTTATGCTAAAGGAAGGATTAATTGCCGAGGATGTTTCGGACGTTTTAAAAGCACCGCGGATTGAGAAAAAGATACCCGATGTGTTATCAACAGTTGAGGTGATTAATTTGCTTGAACAACCAAGCGGAGATTCGCCGAAGGAATTGCGCGATAAAGCCATGCTTGAACTTTTGTATGCGACCGGCATTAGGGTAACGGAGTTAATTACATTAAGAATAAGTGATTTGAATTTGCAGATGGGTTACATTATTTGTCATGACAATAATAAAAATACAGGGAAAGAGCGGATTATTCCTTTCGGTAATGCGGCACGTTCGGCAATTGTGAAATATTTAAGCGGCGGCCGTGAACGGATGCTCATCGACCGGGAAACCGATATTTTATTTGTAAATTGTCAGGGTCAGCCGATGAGCAGACAGGGTTTCTGGAAATTAATTAAGTATTATGCCAAGAAAGCAGGGATAAAAACAGACATAACGCCGCATACGATCAGACATTCATTTGCGGCGCACTTGGTTGAAAACGGTGCGGATTTACATATAGTTCAGGAAATGCTCGGGCATTCTGATATTTCCACAACGCAGATTTATGCGAACATGCACCATAACAGAATGCGTGACGTATACGCGAAAGCACATCCCAGAAGATAATAAAAGTAACGAAAGGGTTATTACAAGCCGATTAACAGGCAGTAACAACCCTTTTATAATTCTATACGAACTATCTATTCGTATTCAGCGATATCATAAATCAAGCGTTCGGTATCGGCCCATCCTAAGCAAGGGTCAGTAATGGAGCGGCCGTAGACGCCTTCGCCGATTTTTTGGCATCCTTCTTCAAGGTAGCTTTCAATCATCGCACCTTTAATGAGATTATGAATATCGGCGCTTAATTTACGGCTATGCATTACTTCTTTGGCGATACGGATTTGTTCTTTGTATTGTTTATTTGAATTATTGTGGTTGGTGTCAATAATACAGGCGGGGTTTGAAAGGTTACGTTGGTTATATAAATCAAGCAGTAAGTGGAGGTCTTCATAGTGGTAGTTGGGGATACTTTGACCGAGATTATTGACCGCACCGCGTAAAACAGTGTGCGCCAGGGGGTTTCCGGTGGTATTTACTTCCCACCCGCGGTAAAC